>JAGQPY010000247.1 GCA_020426485.1 Planctomycetaceae bacterium | reverse complement strand
AGATACGCCGCGCGAAGTGCCAAGGGAATTTCTTCTTTGGAATTCATCGCCTTGAACCAAGATATTGTTTCGTACGTATACGCACGAAATGATATCGTTCGATCCCGATGCGATCAATCAATGGCACGTCGTCGACGGATATGGCGTGAATTCCAACGACTCACGCAAACGATCAACTTCACTTCTACTTCGAAAGAGCCTGGACGAAGTTCGTAACCGTTTCGGAGTCGATAGTAACAGCGATCGTGGACTGGACTGGTTCAAAGACGACTTCCTGAACCAGTTGGGGAATCAGCTTCCGCTGCTGATCCAGGGACGATTGTTGCAAGGTCCCAGCGAACTGCTCGTACTTCTTCGCCGCAGCGGAGAATCCCATGTAGTGGCCATTCGATCGCTGTAGACTGTTTCTTCCGCGAACTGGTACGACAGTACGCGATGATCTCCTGGTTGGACTCGAACAAACGTTGAAAACACTGGGAAAAATGTTCAAGAAGGACTTCGGCGGCGGCGCGGGCGGTAACATTTCGGAACGCGATCGAAAGCAACTGGCGACGTGGGCGAGGCTGTATGAGCGGGCGGCGTTGGTTTGTCGAATCCTGACGGAACCGGGATCAGACTCTGATCGTGACGGGGAAGACCGGGCGATATAATCCGCCGGTGGATTCCGACTTTTTGAACGGCAGAGGAATCACAACGGAAGGAAGAAGAATGGTGTTGCAGCTTTCACCGGAAATTGAGCGACAGATTCAGGATCGAATTGCCAGCGGCGAATATGGCAGTCCGGACGAAGTGCTGCGGGCTGCTCTGGACGCTTTGCGGCAGGCGGATTCTGATCTGACCAGCATTCAGGAAGCGATTGACGACTGGCAGAGCGGCGACGAAGGCTTGCCGCTGGACGATGCGTTCCGGTTGATTCTCGAAGGTCAATCAAATGGTCCCACGGCAACCCGGAGCAGCACCTGATCCAAAGTGAAAGGTGCATGGTACCTTTCGTTCCTCTTGCCCCTTTACTCCAGGGTTCAGACTCTATTACGGCCTTCCACTGTCCCTGAGTCTCTTCGTGGACATCACAGCGGAACAGCTTCATCAGTGCGACCGTCACCGCTCCCTTTCCTTCGCCGATTGTGAACGTTCACGGTGGAATCACGGCAGTTTCATGCCGAGCGAGTTTGTCGTCACGACAGGTTCGTCGAGGTGCTTCGCCGACGACGTCTGACGGGCCTTCGCCGCAGCCGTGTCGAATGGGGCGACGGCGGTGGGCGGGGCGGTCGACGGCCAGCCGGGTCGCGCCGCGGTCGGTTCGATGACGAGGGCTTCTTCGTTCGGCTCCGAGGGAGACACGGTGATCCGGCACCAGGGAATTCGCTTCTCGCAAAGCCTGGCGTACTCGACAAGCTGCGGCCGCAAATTCTGGCGGTTCCACATCGTGAGGTGCGACAAACGTGGCATGCGGGCGAGCGCATCGACGTCATCGTGAATGTATCGATGCAGAAAGATCTCTTCGACGGACGTCAGACGATCGATGTTCAGGTACGGTCTTGCGATCCCGTTCCCACCCCCGAGTCTCAGTGTTTTCAACCACTTGTTCCGCTCGAAAATCGAGAGGCCGACGGGGAATTTCGGTGAGACGAAGAAGTGCTCGAATTGCAGCTCGCGAAGTTGTTCGAGCGCCGAGAGATGTCGGAATCCTTCCTCCGTGATCGAGGCCTGCTGCCCATCGGGCGCGCAGCTGAACCGCAGCGACTCAAGATCGACGTTCGTGGCGAGTCGCTTGAAGAAGGCATCCGAGAACCGGCGCTTGACCCCGCCGCCGTGGAATTCGACTCCGACGATGGTGGCGGGTTCGGACGGTAGCGGATGGTATCGTTTCAGCTCGACCTCGTCCTCCGGGCCGAGGCGCAGAGTGACGTTCGCATCGAATGTTTCCAGGAGCCACGTGATGTCCTCCGGCTTCGACGGTTCGAGCGGTCAGCGGACGGCGGCCACGGCAGGAGGTGTGGCACTGGCGGAGCCAGCGCCGCCCCGTGTGCTCATGACGGATTTGGCACCATCAACCTTCACCCACTTCGCCCCGATGATTTTGCCGTGGTGCCCGTTGCCGGAGGAGTCCTTCAGGACGTCGCCGCTGCCTTCTTCGAATTGGTACAGGGCTGTTGTTTCGTTGTCTTTTTCGAAGCGTCGTTGCGGTGTGAAATCTTCTTTGTAGCGAACCGATTTTGAAATACGCAGTTCGTCGATCCAGCCAGAGAAGCTGTGATCTTCACCTTCCTTCACCCACTGATATTGATTGCTGGCGATCTGTAGGGTGCCTGTGCCGCGACGAATTTCGCCTGAACTTGTCTGAACCAGTTTGCCGTCGTAGTAGAGGCGGAGTTCTTTCTTTTCGGGGTCGCGGACACCGGCAACATGGACTGGTCGACCGACTCCGTAGACATCCCAACCCTCAGTCGGCCCATCTTCACCTCCAGTCCCCGGCATCTGGAAATCGAGGGCAGAATTGAAGTTAGTCATAATCGATGTCTCCATGTCAAACCCGACGATCTGGCTATGCGCATCAAGATGGGTCGAATCGCGTTGCAGCCACAGTTCGATGGTGAGGGCATCGGTGTCGTCCTTAAGAGTTGAGATCGTGACTTCGTCATCCGGATCAGAGAAGTGCAAGGATGTTTCCAGAGATGATTGTTCGCTTGATGCCGAGGTGAGCCCCACTGCCGGCTGTACCCACTTCGCGCCGATGATCTTGCCGTGATGCCCGTTGCCGGAGGAGTCTTTGACGACGTCGCCCGTCCCTTCGTCGAAGTGGTAGAGGGCGAGTGTGTGTTCGTCCGGCTTGAAGTCGAATTCGGGGGTGAAGTCTTTGTCATAGCGTGCGGTGGTGGAGACGCGCGTTTCACCCATCATGCCAGCGGCCTGTGCCATGAGCTGGAACGGATCGACACTACCCGGCCAACCCCATTCAGCCGGCTTTGTGTCCACGAGTTTTCCATCAATGAACAGTCGGTATTCTGTCGGGTTGATCAGCACTGCTGCGACGTGAGTCCAGACCGCCTCGTTCTTAAGAGTACGTGTTGGCGCAACGGTATCGTAAAAACCGACTGGTGGAGCACCTCGGCCGCCCCATTCGCCACCGTCGACATACTCACTTCCGGCAGCGCTACGGACGAAAAGACAGCTGTCGCTCCAACCAGCATAATGATCGTGTGGGCTAATCTTGTTCTGATCTCGTTTGAGCCAGAATTCGATGGTCAAATTCATTTTCTTGTCACGAAGTAAACTGTCCATCAATTTGGAATCGAGCGTGGCAACTTCAACGTAACTTTCCTCACGCTCCGGAAACGAGAGTGCAAACTTGCCAGGGTAGGTACTCGTTTCGACGACTTGTGGTTTCGATGTCGCATCGCCACCAACCTTAACCCGCGTCGCTCCGATGATCTTGCCGTGGTGCCCGTTCCCGGAGGAGTCTTTGAGGATGTCGCCCTGGCCTTCGTCGAAATGGTAGAGGGCGATGGTGTGTTCATCGGACGCGTAACGGTCCGTCGGTTCAAAGTCTGCGTCGTAACGGACGACGTTCGAGATGCGGACCTCGTCGAGCACTCCTTTCCACAGGAAGTTCGGCGTGGTCTCGCTGTGGGTGTCGAGTTGCCCGCCCAGGAACAGTCGTTCCACGCTGCGATCGGCCTCCTGAGCCAGTTGATTGGGGTGACCAACCCGGCGACCGTCAATGAACAGCGTCATCTCCTTGCCTTGCCACGTGGCCGCGACATGGATTCGACCATCTATGCTGACATCGGCGACCGATCGGGTGTGCTGACCGTCGCCGTCGAATCGGGAGCAGCCAATCCGGCCCCGAATCTCGTACAGCGAACAGCCAGGCGAGCCGTAAAGTCGCACAATGGAAGCGGTCGCGTCCGGATCCTGCGGCGTAATGAAACACTCGATGGTGAGTGGCCCCGAAGCATCTACGGCAAAGTCCGAGATCTCTACGATGTCGTCGACGCCGTCGAAGGCGAGACCAAAGTTGGGTGGCGACGAATCAACCTGATCGACAATCACACCCGGCAGCGGGCACAGCGCCACGCGGAGGCCCGTGTAATGGCTCCGGTGGTCCGGGTAGTGCGCGTGGCGAATTGCCGACCCGGAGTCCTGGCGGGGAAAGTGCCAGGCCCCGCCCTTGAAGACACGGAAAGTGGTCTTCTCGGCGGGCCCCGTCGGATCCGTGCCACCCCGCAGGGATTCGGCATACCAATCCGAACAACACTCCCTGACGTTGCCGTGCACGTCGTAAAGACCCCATGGGTTCGGTTTCTTGAGTCCGACCTTGTGCGCGTGCTCCTCTCCAGCACTCTTTGAGTTCGAGTCGAACCACGCGTACTCGCCCAGCAACGACTCGTCATCGACCGAATACGTTGTCGTCGTTCCGGCCCGACAAGCGTATTCCCACTCCGCCTCCGTCGGCAGGCGGTATTGCCAACCTTCGCCCAACTTGCCAGCGGCTCGCTCCCGTTCCGTCAGCTTGCGGCAGAATTCCGTCGACTCGGTCCAGTCCATGAATGTCGCCGGAATGTTCTCGCCCTCCCGGACATTCTCCTGCCCCTTCCACGGCTCCGCCCCCATCACCGACTTCCACTGCCCCTGCGTGACCTCGTGGATGCCGAGCCGCAACGGCTTCGTCAGTGTCACGTCGACGGCGTTGTCCATCCTGAACCGGCCTGGCGGAATCACGGCGAGTTGCATTCCGATCGAGTTCGTCGTCACGACCGGTTCGCCGAGGTACTTCGCCCACACCTGCTGGTGGACCTTGGCTTGTGCCGCGTCGAATGGAGCAACAGCAGCTGGTGGCGCGTCCGCTGGCCAGCCCTGCCACGCAGCCTGTTCATTTGGGGAAGTCACTGACGGGCTTCTCGCTGCAATCTGGGGCGTCTTTTCGCCATTCAGCAACGCATCGAGCTGACCATTCACGACCTTTGCGGTCAGGGCCGTCTTCCCATCTTTGGTGACGGTGAACTCTTCGATGTGTGTTTTCAGGCCGTCTTTTTCCAGTTGCAGTTTGTGCTCACCCGCAGATAGCTTAATGACCTCTCCACTGTTGTTGATGTTCAGCGTCTCGCCATCCACACTCAGTGTAATGGTCGGATCATCGAGCGTAATTTTCACGTCGTATTTGCCAACACGAACGAAAAATATGATCCCCAGCAGGAGTAGTATCCCTCCGACTCCGCCCGCGATCAGTACGTTTTTGTTGACACCGGACGATGAAGAACCGCTGGACGTCAGGCGCTTCGAATTGCTCGCGCTTCGTTTCTCTCGGAGTTGCTCGGTTATCGATTGAGATGCAATGGAAATGAGGGCTGGGTTCGATTCTTCCGTGGCTGTAGGAATGGAAGTCTGCTGCGGGCTTTTATTCGAAGACGGCTGTTGCCTGGACATCTTCCGTGGCGTGCGCATCACCTCCTGCAGATCAGAGGCGACCGCGTTCATTGACTGGTATCGTTTCGACAAATCGCCCGCCATCATCTTCAGGCAGATCTGCTCCATTCGCGGATCGACATCGGGACGCAGTTTGGATGGCTTCTCCGGATTGTTGATCGCGATCTGCTGCAAGATCGACATCAGGCTGCCCTTGTAGGGCATTTCGCCGGTGATCAACTCGTACATGATGATGCCAAGGGCGTAGATGTCTGCCTGCGGACCGATCTTGTTCTGGTCACCCTCAACCTGCTCCGGTGACATGTAGGCGGGCGTGCCCATGATGGCACCGCTTTGCGTGACCTGCACGTCGTCGCTGGAACTGCGGCGGGCCAGGCCGAAGTCCATGACGACCGGTTCCCCTTTCAGGTCGACCATGATATTGGCGGGCTTCAAATCGCGATGGACGACTCCAATCTCGTGTGCTTCAGACAACCCCAAAGCAAGCTTCCGCACCGTTGTGACGATCTGTTTTTCAGAGTGCTTCTTTTTGGACTTCGTGAAGTCTTTGAGCGGTCGACCTTCAATGTAGGCCATCGTGATGTAGTGCTGACCGTCGATTTCACCGACATCATAGACAGGGCAGATATTGGGGCTGCGCAGCGTCGCTGCGGCGCGTGCCTCGCGATAGAAGCGTTCGAGGAGTTCCTGATCGTCGACGTTGTTGCCCAATCCGAATTTCGGGATCTTCAGTGCGACATCGCGATCAAGTTGTGTATCTCGGGCCAGATAGACGGCTCCCATTGCTCCCTGACCGAGGATCTTCTCGACTTTGTACCGACCAAACATTTCGGCAATGTGCAGTTCCGTCGACGAAGACGCGTTTCCAGAGTACCGTTTGGTGACTGACGTCTCAGAATCGACCGCTCCGCGTTCAACGGTTTTTTCGGCAGCCGAAGGTTCTTCCTCGGTGGAGATGATCGTCGCCATCGACGGCGGATCAGCAGACTTGGACGTCGGGACGGACGGACCATCTTGTTGGAGTTCAGTGAGCAGTCTCTCAGCGAGTTTACCGCTCCACTCTGCGATGGAACCGTGCGATGGCTCATGCTCGACTGACGTCGATTCTGGGGGAACGATATTGCGTTGCTGGCAGATCGTTTCCAGTTCCTGCTGACAAACGTGACATGTCTGCACATGTTCAGCCGCGCGGAACTTCTCCTCTTGCGTCAGGGAATTCCGGAGCAGACCGACGAGCACTTCCTGGGCGAGGCAGTTATCTGTGTGAGGATCATTTGTCATCGGTTTTCTCGTCCAGGAGACGCGGGCCACTTCGCGATGAGTTGAGTTTTAGTTCATGATATTGCATAGAGCGTTGTCACGATGCGTTAGTGGTACCTTCGAGATATTCAATTTCCTGTCGGATGTATTCCTGAACCTGAAACCGGGAGGAATACACCGTCGCGATCGGAATTTCCAAACGTGTTGCGACCTCGTTTGCAGGGACGCCGTCCTGAGCGGTTAACTGCCAGGCGAGCCAGCGTTGTTTGGTCACTCGACCGCTCACACGTGACATTGCTTCTTCGAACAATTCCAGATCATAAACTTCCTCCAGTCTTTCAATGAGACTCTGCGGCGCTTGAATCTCGTTAAGTTGTAGCAGGACAGCGGTGCCACCCACTGCATTCGAATCCAGTTGAGACTTGGCAAAGTCACGTACGGCATTTTCGGTAACACGTCTGAGCCAGCCGCGAAAACTCTGGCCTGAGTCGTAATCAAACCTCTCCATATACTTTGCGAGTCGCAGTAACACGTTTTGGGTGACGTCATCTGCATCCGCGGGACTGAGCTTGCGGTTGAGACACCACGCCCGGATGCGTACGCCGTATCGATTGACGAAATCTCGCCACGCACTTTCATCCCGATCTCGACGGCTTAACCGTCGGAGAAGTGTGGGACTGGTGAATGACTCTTGCCCATCCATTAGAGCCTTACCGCTGGAAATGTTGGAATCTGCGAACGATTTGCAGAATTTCTTTGTTTTTTGTGCTGATGCAACAAACGAAAGAAATTAGCCGCCGAAGCAAGGCGCCAAGAGTGGTCTATTTTGCCCCAGTCAAAGTGGAAGTCAGGCATGGTCGAGACGGAGCAGAAGCCTGCTCTGCTGAACTGTAAATCGAGTGAGCAATGACCGGACCGGGAACACCGGTGCGGAACACCGGGTGCAGCCGTTAGATGGTGGTCGTTGATTTTGGGATGTATAGTGTTTTCCAGAGGTTGTGCCGGTTGTTGTTGAGATTGTGAGCTCTCAGGGCGGTGATGGCGGATGCTCCGGCTGGCGACCAGTGCATTCCGGATCCCTTCAGTCGCAGGCCAACGAGTTGTTTGGGTGTCGATTCGAACATTCCCGTTCCGATTTGGCAGTCGTGTTTTCGGTGCGTCGGGTCGTCGGTGATTCCCAGTCGGCTCTGAAAATATCCGAGGAGTGCGGTCAGGACTTTGCGTTTCTTCGTACGAAGTCCGGTCAGCTGCGGCTGAAGCCATGTGACAAGTCCCTCGCCGCCGTGGTGACGCAACTGGCCGAGTGCCTCATCGGTCCATTCCCGAATACGTTCACTGCCGTTTGGAAACAGAATCTTCGCGGCATCCCGGACATGTTCGCTGGCGTGGTACCAGTCCGGAATGCCGACCGCATCGGCGAAGTACGGATCGCGAATTGTCCAGCACCCGGCACTGCCGGAATGAGCGCCGCAGAATCTCTCGTGGGAGGAGTCGCAGATATTAGCTGGACAGCGCCAGGTTGTCGTTTGGAGT
>JAGQPY010000246.1 GCA_020426485.1 Planctomycetaceae bacterium | reverse complement strand
CAACAAACGTACGCGAAGTCTGAAAACGACGGTCTCACCGCGCGATGCTGAGTTGCGCAGTCAATTTCACGGAGAGCCGTTTTTTGTTGCGATGAGCATTTCATATTGAAAAGCGACTCTCCAGACGGGACACCCGCTCTGAGCCACTCGGCCATTTTCAGATTTCTGCAGAATCTTTCCGCATTCTCTGTCGATTCAAGTCATTCCACTTCGTCCAGCTTCTGTCGTAAATTGAGTGGGTTGTTATTGATGGGCAGGTTTGCAGTCTGCTGTTGATGGGATGTCAGTCGACACGACTGCCGGGAATTTGGAAAAAGAAACAAGGTTTTATGTTTGCGAAGCCTCAGGCTGAACATCAGTGGCTGGAACGTCTCACCGGTGAATGGCGTTTCGTGCATGAATGCCAAACCGGCCCCGATCAACCGCCGCAGCGGTCGGAGGGACAGATGTCGGGCAGAATGCTCGGAGGACTGTGGCTGTTGCTGGAAGGCAGCGGCCAGACTCCCGAAGGAGACGCCTGGATGTCACAGTTTACGCTCGGATTTGACACGGCCGGCAAGCGATTTGTGGGAACATTCGTGGCCTCCATGATAAGTCACCTGTGGATCTATCAGGGCAACCTTACCGATGACGGTCGCGAACTTGTGCTGGAAGTCGAGGGCCCTCGAATGGACGGTCCCGGAACGGCATTGTATCGGGACACCTTTGAATCTGTGGATGCGGATCATTGGGTTCTGAAGTCAGAAATCAGCGGAACGGACGGCCAGTGGATTTCTTTCATGACGGGCCATCATCATCGAGTAACGTCGTCTGATCCTTCAGATCGGTGAATTCGTCCACTGACGCGGTGCGAACCTGCATCATTCTTCATCAGAGACCTCAAAAGAGAAACTTCGGAGTCGGGTTGTTGATCCTGGCCGGAGGTTCAAAGGTGCCCCGGTGTCAGGTGAAAGACAGCTTTCCGGGACAACGTTATTTTTCAGGAGTTGCCAGTGAAATACATGCTGCTGATTTACGGAAATGAAAACTGCTGGACGGAAGAAGAACGACAGGCCTGCATGCTGGAATCCATGGGTGTCTGTCAGGATCTGGAGGCTAAAGGCAAGTTTGTGGCGGCCTCACCGCTGCACTCCGTCGCGACGGCGACCAGCCTTCAGATTCGGGGCGGCCAGAAGCTCATCACTGATGGTCCATTCGCGGAAACAACAGAACAGCTGGGTGGTTACTACATCATCGACGTGGACGATCTGGATGAAGCTCTGGAAATTGCGGCTCGTCTTCCGCCCGCTAAAAAGGGGACGGTGGAAATTCGGCCGGTTTTTGACGTGGCCCGCGTCAGTGAAGTTTCCGACTGCGATATTGTCAGTTCGCGGGAGCTGAAGTTTTCTCGGGAGGAAGTCTTTGCGGCCATCGCTGATCCAGAGCGTCTGGCTCGGTGGTGGGGGCCAGCCGGATTCACAAACACCTTCCATGAATTCGATTTTCATCCCGGTGGAAACTGGCGATTTATCATGCACGGCCCCGATGGCAAAGACTATGAGAATCATAATGTCTTCGAATCCATCGTTCGTCCGGATCTGATTTCGCTTCAACATGTGTGTCCACCGCAGTTTCACATGACGATGACACTGACCGCTCTGTTGAATGGTGGAACCCGAATTCACTGGCGACAGAGATTCGCGGATGCTCAGATCAGAAACGCTGTTGCGAAATTTGCCGGCGATGCCAATGAACAAAACTTCGATCGGTTAACAGCAGAACTCCAGCGTGGTGCTGACGGTTCAGCAGATTAGTGCATCGTTTCGAAGCTGACTCATCGGACTTTGAATTTTCTTAGAAAGCTGAGCTATGTCACAGACGGCCATTACTCCTTATTTGTTTTTCAGCGGACGCTGCGAAGAAGCAATTGAGTTCTATCGATCCCGGCTGGGGGCTGAAGTGGAAATGGTGATGCGGTTCCATGAGAGCCCGGACCCGGTTCCGGAAGGAATGCTTCAGGAAGGCTTTGAAAACAAGGTCATGCATGCCTCGTTACGCATCAAGGGTGTGCCGCTGATGATGTCCGATTCGTGCAATTCGCAGGCACAGTTTGACGGATTTCGTCTGGCGCTGACTGTGCATTCGGAAAAGGAAGCTCAGGAGGCGTTCGAGGCGCTCGCCGATGGAGGCTCCGTCGACATGCCGCTGGGAAAGACGTTCTGGTCGCCGTGTTATGGCATGGTCACAGACCGCTTCAACCTCGGCTGGATGGTGATGGTTCCCGGTCCCATGTAAATCCATCGCGCAGAACGACATGTTGTCGTGCGGAGAAACATCCGAAACAGGTGATGAATCCGGCAGGAAGACCTTCGGTGGCGTAATCAGGCGTCGCCGAAGGCTTCGACGTAGTCGGCCATCGCGGCCTGCACGACTTTTTCTGCGTGACTTCGATCGTAAATGCCGTCGATGGAAATCTGCTGAGTCGTATCGCCCGGCATCACTTTGTAGGTGGTGAAGTAATGACGGAGTCGCTGCACCAGTGCCTGTGGGAGTTCGTCCAGATCTTCGACGTGTGACCAGATGTTGTCTGTGGCCAGCACGCCGATAATCTTGTCGTCTGCTTCGCCATCGTCCAGCATCGGCAGGCCTCCGATGACTCGCACGTTGACGATGACTTCTGATTTCAGAATCGGACGTTCGCTCAATACGCAGATATCCAGCGGGTCCCCATCGCCGCGCTTCGCGCGAGGCATCATGGCGGCGACACGCGGGCCGCAGTAGGTTCGAGGAATGAATCCATACAGTGCCGGAGGCTGCGATGATGTGCGCTGCGGCCGATCAACTCGCAGATAGCCGGTTTCCTTGTCGACTTCATACTTGACCAGGTCGAATGGCGATATCTCGATAAAGGCGTGTACCAGGCGAGGCGGATTGGGGCCGACTTCCAGACCATGCCACGGATGAGGACGCCAGCGATAGAACGGCTTTGGGAAGGTCATCGGATGTTTTCAGCAGACACTGGTAAGAGAACGTCACAGAAGTCTTGAGTTCATTCGACCTGATGAGACGCCAGGCGTCCCTTCACGGCTGTCCCGCGTCGATTCAGATCAAGGCAGCACGGATGATGGTAACGGGAAGCAATGGCATTCATGAAGACCAGAGTCTGGTTTCCGTGCGACTTCCTTTGAAGGAAGAATGATTTCTCTCCAAATCCGTTCGACAGACGTGGAGATTTGTTCATGCCGAGGCACGTTTGCGAGCTGCCGCGGGGTGTGTTGCATCCGGTTGAATGTCTTTTTGCCGGAAACCGAATGAAGAGTGGATCTGTTTTCCGGTCGTGAAGGAAGGCCCGGACGCGGTCGAATCAGGGGCTTGCCGGAGCCAGCACACTGTCGTTTGAGGAACTCTTGCCTGCAAGCACGGCAACCACGGCAATGGTCGTGACACCAACTGCCAGCATCCCGGGGCCAGCGCCGTACATGCCGGGACCGTACTGTCCCATCCACAGCGATTCGTCAGCGATCAATGCCGGCCGCCGGATTGCATTTGGCGGTGCGGTATCCTGTGTCCAGAGTCGCAGGGTGTGATGCTGACCGTCGACAGTGACGACGTGGACGCCGGGACGCATTCCGGAAACTCTGATTCGTCCATGTTCGTCGGTGACAGCAACGGCGATCCGGGTCTCCTGAAATCTGATCTCAACTGAAGCCTGCGGCTGAGGATTCCCCGAAATATTTACGATTGTGAGTTCCAGTGTCTGATCGGCATCCAGGACAACATCCCGAACTGCGTGCTCCGGTGTTTCGGCCACGGGATTAGTCCGATCCTGAGCAACAGCGACGGGAAGCATCTGACTGGTCAGCAGCGACAGGGACAACGTCAGCGTCAGGAGCGTGGTCCCGGAAGGCGTGGATGAGTTCAGTGGAATATTCATTGTTCTGCTTTTTTCAAAACCTGATCCAGCGTGCACGGCCGGCGGTATGACAATCTTTCTCAACGCGATGCGCGGGGCCTTCTGTGTTTCTGATTGTTCAGCAATGCCGCAGGTCGATGCGTCATGGCGCTGATCAGCGAACGGAAAGTCGAACACGGCGGAAGTATGGTCCTATGTCTGAGAGCGTGTTTGATGACTGACGGGCGGCCCACTGAGAAAAGGTTCCGGGTGCTTCACCGGATTTAATGGTCGCGACGTAGTTCTGTAACAGTGATCGCGATTCCGGCGAATGATTCAAAAGAAAACAGACCCACGCCCAGCTGTCGCGATACTCATCCGCGTGCATGCCGGGACCGGATTTCATGGCTTCCAACTGCTGCAGATTCGGCGACCAGCCCGTGCGAGCCTTCCACTTCACGGCAGAAAAACGCGGCGAGCGAAGTCGTGAGGGTTCCTGTTCTTCGAAGTATTCCGCCAGACCTTCATCGATCCACAACGGCACATACGGCAGAGTCTGATGCAGGACCGCATGTGTGTATTCGTGCCGCAGATCGGTGAGCAGCTGATTGTGACGGAATGCGTAGATCTGACAGAGATCTCCGTCCTTGTAGAAGATCGCTCGACGCGAAAGCGCTTCCGGAATTCGGTTCGACAGGTACTGTCGATAGCTTGCGGACGACGAAAACAAAATGATTTCGACCTTCCGCCCGGACCGGGCCGCAGATTCAGAACCTCCCAGTCCCACATGTCGATACAGGTCCTCTCGAATGTCGTCCAGTTGCCCCATCACAACATCCGCACTGATGGGAAATTCGGAAAACAATTCGATCGAGCCTCGTTGCTCGTGGACGCTCCACTGCTGAGCCCCGACGTGCTGCTGACCGAAGAGCATAAAAACGGACATCAGCAGCGCGGTTGAAGCTTGACCACGCGCAACACACCAAGGTGTTCGCGCGCACGGGAAACTCTTCGCGTCTGCGCAGGAGGTGTCCGGCGCGATGGAAGAGTGCTGGTGCATGGCGAAAATCCGTGTCGAAGACTGGTCCGTGAACAGACAGGTGGAACCTGTAATGTCCGACCCGGATGTTGGTCAACACGGCTTCGCACTCAGCCAAATGCTGTTCGGTCGATTCTGCCGATCAGACAGCACCGTAGGCGAGCATTGCGTCTGCCACCTTGATGAAACCGGCGACGTTTGCTCCAACAACATAGTTGATGCTGCTGTCCGGTTGTCGGCCATGCTGTACGCATCTGGAATGGATGTCGTGCATAATGGTCTGCAGGCGCGAATCCACTTCTTCGTGGCTCCAGGAAAGTCGCAGAGCGTTCTGGCTCTGTTCAAGGCCGCTCACGGCGACACCGCCGGCATTGGCCGCCTTGGCGGGTGCAAACAGAATGTTGGCTCGCACAAATTCCTGAACCCCATCGTAATCCGTTGGCATATTGGCACCTTCAGCGACAGCAATGACTCCGTTGCTGATCAGTGTGCGAGCATCGTTGCCGTCGATTTCGTTTTGCGTCGCACAGGGCAGTGCCACGTCTACCGGAACGGCCCACGGACGCTGATCTGCGTGGAACTGTGCTCCCGTGAACTTCTCCGTGTATTCGGAGATTCGGCCGCGGCGAACTTCTTTCAACTGCTTCACGAATGCCAGCTTCTCTTCATTGATGCCGTCCGGGTCATGAATGAAGCCTGATGAATCGGACAGCGTGACGACTTTGGCCCCGACCGCCAGCGCTTTTTCGACGGCGTAGATTGCGACGTTGCCCGAACCGCTGACGGAAACCGTTTTGCCCTTCAGGGAGTCTCCGTTGTGGTTCAGCATGTTTTCGCAGAAATAGATGCAGCCGTAACCGGTGGCTTCGGTGCGAACTCGACTTCCGCCAAACGCCAGGCCTTTTCCGGTCAGAGTTCCCACAAAGCGATTGGCCAGACGCTTGTACTGTCCGAAGAGATAACTGATTTCGCGGCCGCCCACGCCGATATCGCCGGCCGGAACGTCGGTGTCTTCGCCGATGTGTCGGTGCAGTTCGATCATGAGTGACTGACAGAATCGCATCACTTCGTGATCGCTTTTTCCCTTGGGATTGAAATTCGATCCGCCTTTGGCACCACCCATCGGAAGACCGGTCAGACTGTTCTTGAACGTCTGTTCAAACCCCAGAAACTTCAGCACGCTCAGGTTGACCGACGGATGAAATCTCAGGCCACCTTTGTACGGTCCGATGCTGTTGTTGAACTGCACGCGCCACGCGCGGTTGGCTCGAATATTACCGGCATCGTCCTCCCAGGTGACTCGGAAAATGATGATGCGATCCGGTTCGGTCATACGTTCCAGAATCTGCGCCTTGCGGTACTTTTCATGCTCGCGCAGGAAAGGCATGACACTTTCGGCGACTTCGCGGACGGCCTGCTGAAATTCCTTTTCGCCCGGGTTTCGGCGACGCAGGCCGTGCATAAATGAACGCAGATCAGAATCGTTTTGAGCCACGCGACACCAGCCTTCCCTGACTCGGTTTTCATGTTCAACGGATTAGACGGATTCAACGGTCTGTCAATCGCATCATTGCTCCGGCCTGACATTCATCAGCGTATCACTTCAGCTTCCGTCCGGAATCCCGCCGGAAATGAAATGGGCTTTGGACACATCAATGCCGAGTCTGACTGCAACGACCAATTGTTCCGCAGGTTGTCGATGGAATGGAATGCTTGCAGCTTCCAACACTGTTAGAGAATCTGATCCGGGAAAACAACGTTCGATTAACCTGATGCCGAAGGCGAGGATAGATGCAAGCCTATTCGACCTTGCCCGTCAGCCACGAGTGAAACGAAGAAGAACGCTTCACGGCGTTGGGGTGACTCGATTCAATCGACAGTCCTCTTGTGTGGCAGATTCTGCCGACGGCTGATGATGGCAGAAGTCCGTTCGTTTTGCCATGCCTGTATTTCGGCCGTCCAACGACGTCAAATCCTGCCGATGACAGTACCAATCAATGCCGATGCGTGTTTTTGCTGATTTCTTTCGAATGTGACGTCTGACGGTATGACAGGAACAGTATGGAGCGTCGAGTTGACATTCTGACGGGACGGCACGTGATTGTGGCTACAAATCGCAGTACTCGTCCCGTCCACACCGCAATGCCGCAGATGCAGAAGAATGCGGCGGCCTGCGGCGATCTGGATCCGTTTCTGGAGGGGCACGAATCTCAGACGCCGAACGAATCGCTGGCCCTGCGAACTCTGAGCAGCCGGGCCAATCAACCGGGCTGGTTGTTACGAATCGTGCCGAATCGATACCCAGCCGTTCGATCCGCTTTGGATGACGGGCGGGAGACGCGGATGAAGACGCAATCTTCTGTTGGGTGTTTCGGACGAACGGCTGCGACGGGCGTTCACGATGTGGTCATCGAATGTTCTGATCATCGACGGCATCTGGGCGAACTGGATTCCACTGAAGTCGCTCGCATTCTGATGGCCTGGCAGCGTCGAATTCAACAGATTGCGACGAAGCCGGAAATTCGGGCTGTGTTCGTCTTTCGCAACGAAGGTGCCGGGGCAGGCGCGTCTTTGCCGCATTGTCATTCGCAGATTCTTGCCACGGATTTCGTGCCACCTCAATTGGGCGTGCGAATGAATGCAGGACAGTCGGATATCGAGCGAAGCTCCCCAAGCGGTCACAGCGGTGTCCACAAGTGCGCGGTGCAACAGTGGCGGGATGCTGAACTGCAGGCTGAGGAACGTGTCATCTGCCGGACAGATCACTTCGACGTCATTTGTCCCTGGGCCAGTCGAACTCCCTGGCAGGTGCGGTTCGTTCCCGTCAAAAGTTGTGAGTTTACGGCAGTATCTTCAGAGGCTCTTTGTGACCTGGCCGTGTTGTTGAGACAGACGGTGCGAGCGCAGGCGGCATTCAGCGGGGCGTTTCCACACAATCTGAGTCTGGTGCTCCCTCCCGTGAATGATCCACACAGCTTTCTGTGGCATCTGGATTTTCTGCCTCGCGTCAGCTGTTACGCCGGGTTCGAACTGGGAGCCGACGTTGATATCCTGACGACCGCGCCGGAGGCGGCGGCCGATGACTACCGCAGGGAATTCCGACCGTCGCGAAATCCTTTCGCCCCGGACACTGTCCCGTCTGACGTCGTTCCCGAAGGATATCATTGGCTGGTCTCGGAAATGAACGGATGATGCCGTCGCAGCTTCGTGGCTCACGCAGCGATGTTTTCCCTGAAAGACATTGTGTGGAATGTGATGGAGTCCGTTGATAGGATTTCGGGAGCCTGCAGCGAGTTATTCTTAGCGCGGCGCGGAAAGAGGCAT
>JAGQPY010000245.1 GCA_020426485.1 Planctomycetaceae bacterium | reverse complement strand
AGTATGAAATCAGGCACGGTCAATGAGGACCGCGGCAGTAATTCACCGAAGACTGATCCGACGAACTCCAGTCCGGCGGCCCCATACGAAAGGCCTGCGAGTTCATCTCAGGGTTCAAAGATTCAGCAGTCTCTGAGTGATGCGGTTCATGAGCGACTGGAGACCGACAAAGCCAATCAAGAGATCACTGATGCCGCAAAGGAAACCGGTCCGAATTCCCCGCAATCGATGACGACTGAGGGAATTCCTTCACCAACGAATCGTGTGGCGGCGGCAGCTGTTGAGAACGAAGCGGTGACTGCAGGCGGGAAGACGGCGGCCCAACAGAAGAAGGACAGTCAAAGCAAGGAAAGCACGGCGTCTGCCGGGATGTCACTTCTGGACAAGCTGCGTTCCAAGGGTGAACCCGAGAAGAAGCCGGGGCGAACACCCGGAAATATCGGTCGGGAAGTGATCACCAGAACCGGCCGGTTCGCCATTGCGGCTCGAACATGGTTGCAGCTCAAAACCCGGCTTTCGCAGCGATTCTTTGTGTCGATGACTCAGGATGCCAATCGCATCGCGGCTTCATCGGGGCAGCGAAGTCTGGGCGTGATGAGCACCGAGGTAGAGACGCTGGGCGAAGAAATGTACTTCACGCGAACTCCGAACAACGTTGTCGCCAAAACCAGAACCAGGCGAGAAGTCATCACGCAGCCGGTCACGAATCTTCCCGGGACTGTCAATGCCATCGAGCTGCTGCAAAGTGGCGACGTTGTGCTGATCGGCTTTGCTGACGGGCGAATTGCGGCTCGAAACGTTGCCAACCTGCAGGACTGGGACCTTTACGCTCAGGATCTGTTCGCGTTCCAGAACGAACGCCGTCCCATGGTGCGCGTTGCTGATGAAGAATTGATTGTGATTCGTGAAATCGATGCCACCCGACTGTTCACAATTTCAGCCTCCGGCAAGGGTCGAATCTGGAACACGGCCGATGTTGTCAGACCGCCTGTTTTGCCGCTGAAAATGACAGAAGATCAGGCAAAGGCGGTCGAAGCCCCCGTGCTTGACGCTGTTCCTTCCGCCGAAGTTGAACTGCCGGAGGGCATGGTGCTGTCGGTGACTGTGTCGCCGTCCGGGGGGCTGGTCGCCGTTGTTTCCGCCAGCGAACAGATCACGATCATCGAGACAAACACGGGAGAAATCATTCAGACGATTGGCCCGGAACTCCTGAACGATACTCAGCCGGTGACCGTCGTCCTTCAGGAACTGCCGAAGACGATCGTCGTCGGACTGGCGGACGGTCGCCTGCTGCGTCGAGCGTACGGCGATGGCGAACCCGTTGCCGGCACGGATGAGAATGGCGTCGAAGTGGACTACGAAATTCTTTTCGCGCCCGAACAACGTGACAACGGTGGTGCGATCACGGCGCTTCATTCCTCGGCGGACGATCATCTGCTGTACATCGGCCGTTTCGACGGATCGTTGCTGACATTCGATCTGCCGCGGCGACAGGTTGTGCGGACCGAGAAGCTGCACAACAGTCCGATTCTGGGGGTGTCGCACACAGAAAACGGAACGTTTTCCGTGGCGGCGGACCGAGTTCTGAAACGGTCCGATATTCCGCCGGATCCGGTGTCTCAACGCCCGTCGGCACCCGAAACGTACAACCTGCCACGGGATGAATCACTGCAAGCCACGGAAGTTGCTGAGCCCGAAGAAGAACAGAAGCAGGACAAGTTCACGGTGCGGCGCAACTTTGACCGAGACATCACGGATGCTCAGCCGGAAAACACGGATCTGACAGGAATTCGTCCTTCGAACCCGGTGCTGGCGCTGTATCAACACCAGTTGCGAGTGGCTGCGGATGCATCTTTGAAGGTCAGCATTCGTCAAAAGATTGCCAAACTTCAGACACCAGGGCCGAATTCGGAAAGTCTGACCGGCGAAGCTGAACCACGCTACAACGAAAAGCCACTGCTGGTCGGCGATGTGGAGACATGGTTCGATTACACTTCACGTCCGCTGCGGCGAGCCGTCATGTCCGTGAGCAACGATGGAATGCTGGTTGCTGGTGCTCAGAACTATCAGCGAGCACTGATTCGAGGATCAACACCGGATCAGCCGGTCACGGTCTGGGACAATCCGACCGGAACCGTTCTTCGACGCTGGAAACGTGCCCGCGGAGTGACGGACCTTCACATCACCGAACAGCAGAATTTGATCTTTCCCACGCCGTTGTCGGGGATGCTCAGCCTTGCCGATGGTGAACTCCTGCGTGAACAATCACGACCGACATTAACGTGGGCCGCAGGTTCGAATTCGTTGCGGATCTTCGTCGGGCATTCGGGTTATCCCGGAGCCACCCTGCCGACCCTGACCTCCATCGCTGCGGACTCGCAGGAACGTCAGCAGGGACTGCCGGGATTCGAAGGAGCTGTAACGGGGATTGCTCTGGCTGCCGATGGAAATTCGCTGTTTGTCAGTCTGCGTGAACGGACCACTCTGAAGCTGCTGGAGGTTGATCCGGCGTCGCTGCAGGTGAGAGATGAAATCCTGAGTGAAGTGGTTGATTCTGCCTGGAACCCCATCGACGTGGATCTTCAGAAAGGAAAGCTGGGACCAACACACATCGTGCCGTCCGCGTCGGGAAAACTTCTGCTGACTTACGGGATGCACGCGGACGGTACGTGGCAGTTTCGAATCTGGAAGCGTTCCGGTGGTTCCAAAGATGGCAGTCTTTGGAAGAAAGATGACGTTGTGATTGTGGCTCAGCGGCAGGATATTCTGGAACGGGAGATGTCCGATCAGGTTCTGGCTTTTGTCAACGGAGGCGAAGCACAGATCGGTGTGATCGGGCAGGAAGGCGTCGGCATTCTGGACGCCCGTGAAGGGACAGTGGCTGGTGGACTTGCGGTTCCCGATGTGGCGGGCCGTCGTCCCGTGTCCCTGCTTTCCTCAGATGGAAGATACTTTCTCGCGGGCGATCAGGAGGGCAATGTTCACATCTGGGAACTTACAAAGCTGGATCGTTCGCCTCAGGTTTTCGAGGCTCACAGCGGGCCGATTTCGGGGCTGGCGTTTTCCGCAAATGGCCGGTACCTGGTCACGGCCGGTGAAGAAAACCGGATCCGCACTTGGCGAGTTGATCATTATCTCAGGAGTTCCTCGCGAGGCAGCGTTCGCGCCACGACTCAGGCCGATTGAAGTTGATCGACGCGGCTGTGACATTGCTGATGCGATTGATTCCAGCACCGTTTCGACATTCAACGTTTCAACAGTGCACCGATGTACGGCCGCAGATAACGTCGGCATCACCAACGATGGGGTTTGATCTTCATTCATGAGGCATGAAGAGTTTCAGAAAGCAGGTTGTGTTTCAGGTTCAAACTCAACAGGGACTTTCCAAAAGCTATTCCGTCACTGAGCTGAAGCGAAAGCGGGAGCTTGGGATCGTCACGGACCGATCTCGCTGCACCCCTGATCGCGGACAAACGTGGATTCGACTCGGGAAGATTCTTGCGGCCGCAGACGGTCCGAATCCCGTTCGTTCCCGAGCACACAAGCTGAATTCCGGCGACCAGTTTCCAGCGCAGGTCGAGCCATTCAGCAGCGTGTCTTCAGAGCCCGCTGAATCGGAACTCGTGACGGATTCCGGAGAAGATCGCAGCTCCTACCGTTTGAAACCGCACCCTCAGTTTGATGCAGTTCCGACGCCGCAGCCATCAGAAAGCCGTTCGCATTCGCCACAGTGGCCGCCTCCACGAATTGACGCAGGAATGTCTCGGCTGGCTCTGGCTGCCGCTGCGGCATTGAAAGCCGAAGAAGACGCCGCAGCGCAGAGGAACTCGCTGCCTGCCGAACGTCGTGACGCTGAGATGACGGATGAGGACGCTGATGCTGATGACGAGGACGTCGACTTTTCTCCGCCGCGGTCGGCATTGACTCAGGTAATGACAGTGGGCGTGGTTCTGGCAGGACTGTCTTCCGTCGGATTGTTGTTCTGGTGGCACTTCAGCGGTAAAGGGCCCCCCAGTCTTGCGGACATGGGCTATCGAAACATGGAAGTCTCCGCCGCGAATCCCGGTGAAGCGATGTCCATGGAAGAACTTTCTGCGCGGGTGCAGATCATGGCCTATCAGATCGGGCGTCTGAATAAGGCCGTCCCTGAATCGGATACAGATCTGCAACCAGACGTCACCGCGCCCATGCTGTCAGATCTGGTTCGGGTTCCGCTGGTGCCGTTCGCAGCACGAGAATTCTCGGCCGATGAACAAAAGAACGCTGACGACCTGATGTCTCGCTACGCGCTGCTGGTTCGGCAGAAGGGACCGGATGGTCGAGAACTGGATGCATCGTCCGTCGAACTCTACAGCCGTTACCTGCGGCAGCTGATCACCGGCGTCGACGGAAAAGCCGACAATCGTGCGGCGGCAGTTCACGAACTCGCGGAACTCACAAAGCTGCTGTATCTGCTGCAGCTGAAGAATACTCGTTCACCCGATCCGGAACTGCGACGCCGTGGAGGGGCAAGCATTTTGGAGGCTGCAAACGAAGGTCTCTCACTGCTGTACAGCGAATTTGCCGCCGGAGACCTGAACTTCAACGACCTTTTTCGCAGTTGCGATCGCGACGAAAAGCCGTCGCTGCTGCTGATTCGTTATTGGTACTATCGATCTTTCAACAAATCAACGGCAGATCAGTGGCTGCAGTCAATGTTGCCACTCGTCGATGCCGGTGACCATGGATCGGTCAATGCGTCTGTTCGCGAAGTTGATGCGATTGAATAATGCCCGGACAATGCTTCACCTTCGCCGCCTTCATACGTTGCGACGTTCCGGCAGAGCTTTGCCGTCAGCAACCTCGACCGTCATCGCAGCGTGTCATTCCATCGTGCGAATCGCATCGACTCGTTCCTGAAGAATTTCTTCCGTCGACTTGCTGTTCATGAACAGGGTCAGATAAACCGTGGAGCCGATCAAAGCCATCAGCAGCACGACAGAAATGGCGATGGCTGTTTCCTTTCGGATTCGCCAGCGAAAGACCTTCTCACCAAGAATCAGATCGCTGCTGTCCGATACAGCCGAAGCGCTGGCCCCTGCAGTCCTGCGTTTTCGTGGAGGTAACCCGGAGGGATTCCCGCTGTACCAGTCGGCGTTTTCAGCGTTCGGCACAAACTTTGTCAAAGTCGCCAGATCCTGAGACACTCGCAGCTTTGTCCGGCAGTGAATGCACCGACCAATTCGTCCGGCATGAACAGGTTTCAGAGGAAGAACACGGCGACACTGAGGACACTTCACCGCGCCCGGAACACCGCGCGAAATGCCGCTTCCTGACTTTCGTCTGCCCCCGACGCGATGCTTGCCTGATGGCAGAGCCGATTGCAGGACGTCTTCTGAAACACTTTGACCGGCAGCCTGAGCTGACATCCGTGCATGCGGATTATTCACCTTTCTGCGTGGAGTGCGGTCGACGTCCGGACTGTTCCCTGGCTGTGAGTCTGCGGATTCGACAGTCCGAACGGGGGGAGCAAGGCTGAGCAGAACAGCTTCGGCAAAGTCTTCGCATTTATCAAATCGATCTTTGGGCTGTTTACTGATGGCTCGATCGATGGCCATGGCCAGCGGCCGGGAAATATCGGATCGGACGTCACACAGCAGTGGCAGCTTCTTCTGAGTCTGATTGACCATGGTGGCTGCACTGCTTGGCCCCTGCATCGGAGCACGCCCGATCAGAGCGTGGTAGACCGTAATGCCCAGCGAATACTGGTCGGCTCGACCATCGTAGCGCTGGCCCAGCACGATTTCCGGCGCCACGTAGTTTGGTGTTCCCACCACAAAACCCGCACCCGTCATTTCTGAATTCAGGTCGCGATGATCTCCGTACATGATTTTGGTCAGACCAAAATCGCTCAGGTAGGCATTGCCGTGTTCGTCAAACAGAATATTCGCGGGTTTGACATCGCGATGAATAATGTCCTGAGCGTTCACGAAGTCGATCGCCCGGCTGACTTCTCGAACCCATGTCTTGAGCGATGTGACGGGCATTCCCGCCTCGTCCGCGGCGTGACCGGCAGGAATGGTGTCGGAAGAATGAGATGCGGAGCGTTGCGGAAATCGGTCCTTCAGCGTTCCACCGGAAAGAAACTGCATCACAACAAACGGCAGTCCGTTATGATCGCCCACATCAAGAATTTTCACCACGTGCGGATGTGTCAGTCGGACCAGTAACTGACTCTCTCGCTGAAAACGAATGCGAAATTCGGCATCCGCCGCTTTCTCCGGAGTCGGCACTTTGATGACGACATCCGTTTCCAGGCGATTGTCATAGGCTCGGTAAACGAACGCCATGCTGCCCTGACCCAGATGGCCCAGCACGCGGTATCGCCCCTGTGCCAGAGTCAATCCCGTCAGATCACGATGCTGTGATCGAGATTGCATGGTCGTGTCGTTGAAGGACATCCGTGACGAAATTCCAATCAGTTACTGTCGACTCTCACACCAATCAGTCGCAGATTTGATGGGTGGAGGTCTTGTGGTTCATGAACTCAGACGTGCGGCTTCGATGGCCGTTGTGCATGATCGAAATGAACTGCCGAATCGCCGATGAACGGTTGCACGGATTTGATTGTCCGTCGTCTCGAAAAGATCGCCACCTCACCGCGACAGCCAATGCCGCGAAATCGTCCCGATGGCCCCGGACACCGGTCATCTGCAGCCCGCAGATCCGATGAAACTCGGCGATTTTTCAACACATTTGATTTCCGTGAATAATCGATGAAATCAAATGAACGGTGCATCAACACAAAGGCTCGGCTCATGAAAACCCAGAGCGCGTACCGTGGTGAACGGGGCAAGGCTTCTGCGTCGACGAATCGGCAGCGCGGTTCCATCAATTGATCGCGGACAGCAGCGGGGCAAAAGATTCTACTCGTCGCTGCAGTCGGGCGAGCCGTTGCGGTTTTGCCTTTGGGTTTCGCCGGCCTGACGCTATTGACAGCAGGTCACTGGGGAGGCGTTACGCGGACTTCGATGCGACATTCGTCCCGCCCGTGGCGGGCACGGTGTCACAGGAATCGTCTTTGGCACACTCTGGTTGAGCCCAAAAGGATTGAATCATCAGCATGATGGCACCGGTCACGAGACAAATGTCCGCGACGTTAAAGATGGCCCAGTCCAGCCCGGGATTGTCGACGGTTCCACCAAACTGAAAGTGAAAGAAGTCTCGAACGGCCTTCACGGGGGCGGGACGTCCCTGAATCATAATGCCGTGCCATGCCAGCCGATCGTAGAGGTTTCCCAGCGTGCCGCCCGTTACAAAGGCCAGAGCCACGGTCAGCCACATGCTGGTCGCGGCTTTTCGAACGAACAGCAGAAACAGGATTCCCAGCACCGCCAGGACGCTCAGCGAAGCGAACAGCCACGCAAATCCCTGCCCCATTCCCCACAGAGCGCCTTCGTTCAGACTCGTGAAGAAACGAAACCGAACCGCGTCTCCGGTCAGCAGCCATTCTGAACCGTTGCGAAGTCCATAGGTGTCGAAGGCGACCTGTTTGGAAATCAGATCGATTGCCAGGCAGGTGACGGCCACGACCAGATAAATGGGCAGACGATTCTTGGGCAGCTTCGGCATTACTCCGCGTTTTCTTCCCGTTTCCGTTCGCAGTCGACGCAATTCCGAGCATGCGGAATTGCTTTGAGGCGAGCTTTCGGAATTCCGGCCTTGGCTTGAGGAACACCGGCCTCAATACACATTTCGCACAGACCGAACGTTCCGTCATCGATCTTCTTCAGTGCATGCGCGATTTCCTGAAGAAACTCTTCATCATTTTCAACGATTCGCAGGGAAAAGTCCATATCCCATTCGTCGCTGCCCATATCAGCCATGTGGTTCGACGACGCGTGGTCATGGGCGGAAAACGCTTCTTCCTTCAGAAGTCTGACGTCGCCACGAAGGCGTGCCTGGATCGTGAGTAACAGTTTCCTGAAGGATTCGCGGTCGGCATCTGTCAACATTCGAAACACGTTGTCCTTGTGTGGTGAGGTTCGTAAAGAGTGTGGTGAGGTTCGTGATGAAAGGCGAAAGGGGGCGGGAAATGAGATGAATGGTGACGAACGTTCCCGGTTTGGATTGCATTCCGGAGGCCGTAACAAAACCGGGGCGCTCTTCCCGAAGGACATTTCACAGGGATTCTGCCCCATCGTGGAAGACAATCTCGGGTTTGTCAGCGATTTACAGTGACTTCCCCGACGGAAG
>JAGQPY010000244.1 GCA_020426485.1 Planctomycetaceae bacterium | reverse complement strand
TCCAGTCTGTTCACCACCGAGGCAAGCTCGGTGGAGTCTGTTCTGGTGGCGATCAGCGAGAAGTGTCATTTATTTCTGTCCTGACTGCTTTCGATGTCCGCTCAACTGATTCAGGATCTCGGAAAGCCCTCGGATGGCGGATGCCGCATTCGTGGCTGAGGTCGACGGTGAATTTGCCAGTTCCATGGCCGACGAAACTCGCCGCCGAACTTCGTCTGCTTCCATTCCCGTTCGAAGTGCAATTCCGTTGGCGTCTTCCAGTTTCAGTCCCGGTCCGAAAAGCTTCTGCATCTGAGTCCGAACGTATTCGATGTAATTTGAAATCACTTCCGGTCCGCTGTTGGTGCGAAAGTGCAGATTGCCAACCGCCGCCGCGCTTTCGGTCAGGCTGCGCCGGTGTACGATGTGACTGCGGCGAGCAGGCCCGAAGCGGTGAAATCCAAACCAGCCGGCCAGAACGGCAACCAGCAGCAACTGCAGTGTGCCGGTTCTGAGTGACGGACTGAGCAGCACGGCGGTTCCTCGCCAGGCTTCGCTGACATTCAGAAACTCCGATACGATCAGTGTCTGTCGATTCGCGGGACGTGAACTCGGCCGACTGCAGGCGACTTCAATCAGACGTACAGCCAGTTCAGCGCTGTTTTCATCCAGCATCGAGCGATTCGAAAAGATATCGCTGCTGGCTACGATCACGACTTTGCCAATCCCAACGTTGCAGACAGCCGCCTGAAGACCTCCTCTGTCCGAAGTCACAAGACTGCGGTAAGAATACGTCGGCGGACTGATTTCGGCTCGCGTGCGCCACGTGACAGGACCGCTGACCAGTTCGGACTGAGCACCCAGTGTCCACAAATCGTCAAGCTCCTGAGTGTTGTCCGCAGTGGCCGCCCCGTTTGCTTTGGAATCTCCTGTCGTATCGTTGTCGGCCGTCTGACTGTCGGTATTTTCTGACGCGGTGGAAGACTTGTCGGACGATTTTTCCGATGAACGGTCGACATCTGCGGCCGAATTGTCCTGAGCCGTCTTGTCTGCAGACGACGCTGATGGATCGCCGTCTTCCGCAGGCTTGTCGACGTCTGTGGACGCATCGGTCGGCGTTTGTGGCGTCGCTGTGGTGACCGAGACCTCATTGTACCAGCCAAACTTTCTGGTCAGCGTGATGCCGAGGCCCGGTATGGAAATTTCAGGATTACTCCAGCTGGGAGCAAACACAAGTGCTCCGCCGGCGGCGACAAATTCACGCAGACTGCGTTGTTCGTATTCGTCCGGATATCGTTCCGGTCCCGCGATCACCAGAATGCCGGCGTCTTTGGGAATGAGTTGATCGCCGACACGCCGAACGGTGGGCAGCAGTCCGCCGTCGGACAGTCGCTCCAGAGTCTGAAAGAGTCCGCGTTTGCCCTCAATACCCGCGCTGTACGTATCGTGAGGCGATCCGGAATCACCGGGCAGCCACCAGAACTGAAGCAGGATCAGCAATCCGACCGCACCAATCCACATTTTATCCGCGCGCTGCAGTTGTCGTGTTTTCTTCACGGAATGCTTCCTGAAAGTGCGTCAGACAGAAGTGAAATGCTTCGGCGGTGGCCGGGCGACGTCCGAAGAAGATCCGTTCGAATTCACCAGACGTGTTGAGATAGGCGTTTCGACGGTCTTCCTGTTTCCAGATGGCTCTTACGTAGTCTCGGTTGGTCAGTCCCTTTCGAAAGCGAATGTATCCGGAGCGTTCAATCCAGCTCATGCTGCCGATCAGCAGTTCTCGCACAGCGCTGCGGTAATCGCCCGATGCCGCCATCTGCAGTGCTCGGGATTCATAAGTTGAAACGGCCAGTTCTCCCGGCGGAGTCGCAAGATGGCTGATGAGATCGTCGTCGGCGAAGAACTGCCCTGCCTTTCGTCGTCGCTGGCCATCGGAGACTCGAATGACGCCGGCCAGCAGCCAGATGGCAATCAGAATAATGACGGCCAGGAAGATATAGAGCAGCGTTGTTCCAAGCGAAAACGTCAGATCGAAATCGGGAAGGTTGGTGTTGGCGGGATTGCGCCGATTGCCGAAGATGGCTGTCAGGATCCATTCCAGAAAGTCACCCACAGCACGCCCCATGGCTTCCAGAGTTTTCTGCAGAAATCCTCCGTCCGTTCTTTCGACCGGACCATCTTCCAGAACGCGACGCCGCACAGACCGAAAGTCGTGCTGCTGCATGACCGAATCCGCTGTTTTTCGGATATCCGTCGATGGAATCGATGTCAATGGTTCCACCGGAAGGTCAGTCGACCGATAAGACGGCTTCGACTGAATCAGTCCACTCAGCGCACCGAAGGTGGATACAGAATTTGGCAGAAGGCCGAACAGCAACAGGCCGCCGATCACGGCGATCCTGAACGTTCGAATGGATCGAGTCCGCGTCATGCCACCTGCTCCTCCAGTCGGCGGCTTTCGGCTCGAATCTGCAGATCCAGATCCCAGCACTCGTTGCGAATGCGCTGATCCAGATAGCAGAAGAACCATGCCAGGCGAGCAATCGGCCATGTGATCCACAGCGACGCCTGCAGGACCACAATAAACGTCGGGTCGTCAATCAGTCGCGACTGAAATGCCTTTCCGAGATCAGGTCCGAAAGAGATTGTTCCGAAGAACACCGGCATGTTGAACAGCAAGCCGCTGAGAATATCAATCAGCAGAAACAGGCCTACTGCGAACACCATCCAGAACCCAGTGATCGTGATCAGGCGGCCCAGATTTCGGCTGTAGCCTCCCCGGCGAGTCAGCCAGGAGAGCCGCGAAGATACCTGTGACACCGGCGTCATTTCCAGAAACATGACTTCCGGCAGGTGGCCACCCCACGCCAGCACAAACAGCACGGGAAAGAACATGCAGAAACCAACCATTCGAAACAGAATTCCCAGAACCACGTAAGGGATGGATCGGCGAATCAAGGATTTCATGGCCTGACCGGTGCTGATCGGTACGCCAAAGACCTGAGGTCCCACGGCGGCCACCAGTGCTCCACTGGCCAGCATCGTAAAGAAGGCGAACACGATGATGGACGGAATCAGCATGTCTCGGCGAACAGCATCCGCCGCGATCCAGATCAGAAGCGAACACGGCACGGCAAAGGCCAGCGTCAGTTTCGCAATTGGCCATGCAAAGTGGCGAGCAAAAACCAGTGCCAGGTCGATGCATCCTCCAACGGTTCGGCGTTCGACCGACACAATGCAGTCTTCCACCTTCATGCACGTCGCTCCCCATCAGAGTCATGGGGTGCGGCTTCGCGTCCGCCAAACATGAGATAGGCAAAAACGACGACCCACAGCAGTGAACCGATGATGTACTTGACGCTGTGGGGAATGGCCATGGGGGAAAAGTAGCCTTCAATCAACGCGGCGACCAGGAGCATGAAACCGGCACCACTGGCCAGTTTGATGGCCTCCATTCCGTGAACCCGCAGCGATTCACTTCGAGTCAGTTCCCCGGGGTGAATCATGCCCCAGCCCAGCAGCAGTCCGGCAGCACCGGCAACGACAATGGCCGTCAGTTCAAATGATCCATGGGAGATGGCAAAGCTGAAGAAGTTGTCGGAGTGCCCCTGATTGATCAGAAATCCCGTGATGGCTCCCAGCATCATGCCGTTGAACAGCAGAGTGACAACCGTCCCGATTCCGAAAAACGCTCCCAGTGCAAAGCAGCGGAAAGCGATGCCCACATTATTCCAGACATAGAATGCCGCCATGAAGGATCGCTGATCGGCATATTCGGCATCGATATCGGTGTACAGATCTTTGGCGTAGCTTTCGCCGCTGCTTTCCATCTGAGATCGATCAACAAGTTGTTCGGCCATCACCGGATCAATCGCCGCCACCAGCAGGGCCACGAGAAACGGGATCAGAAACAGACCCAGCGACACAAAAAAGAAACTGCTTCGTTGTCGCAGCAAAGCCGGAAATCCCGCCATCAAAAAATGAAACATTGTTTCGATGGATCGCGGCGGCGAACGGTACAGGCAGTTGTGTCCCTGAGCGACCAGATCGTTCAGATACTGTTCCAGCCGCGCACCCCATTCTCGCGACTGCACCAGCGACAGGTCGTAACAGGCGGAACGATACAATGTGGAAAGTTCCGTGATGTCGTTTCCGGACCACTTGCGCAGGCGGCGTTTTTTCAGTCGATTCAGCAGGACTTCCAGTTTCTGCCAGTCTTCGCGCCGTTGACGGATGAACCGTTCACGATTCATGCGGCACCTCCGATGATCCCGGTACTGCTGCGGCGTCCGGCGCCGCTCGTTCAGACAATGACGAACTCGTTGTCCCGGAGGAAGCCTTACCGGTCGGGGCGTCTGCAAGACTCTCAGTTGCGGCTGCCGCGCCGCGAGCTGCTGACGGATGATCGCCTGCCGCCGGTTCTGCCGTAACGGAACGGGAATTCGGTTGATCACCGGCCGAGTTTCCGGCATGCAGATAGTCCCGAACTCGATTTGCGCTGTTGACGGACGATTTTTCCGGTTCGTCGGAGTCCACGAATGTTCGCAGCACGCGTTTCAGAAAGTGGGTGCTCTTGAACGGCGTCTGCGATACAAAAAACTGGTTCGGATTGATCGAATCGGGATTCCCCTCCTGAAACCCCATGCGAGCTTTGAGAGTCGTGGCCAGCGGGCGAGCCAGGTCTTCTCGACGCCCGTCGGAAATAATGCGGTCGGGTTCGAACAGTCGTTCGATGACGGCCAGTGTTCGTTCCGGCACAACAAACTGACCGCTGCACTCCGAGCGACGAATGGGTTCGACACCGTCAGCGATTTTGGAGGCACGGGAGATGTTTTCGCGTGTTTCGTCAATCACCATCGTGTCGAACACCAGATCTCCCAGTCGCTGCATGCGTTTTGTCGAAGCCATCGACAACAGTCCGACGGTGTTCAGGGCAAAAGGTCCCAAGGCCAGCATACCGTCGGGGACCAGCAACAGATTTCGGCCGAATGCTTCGAACCAGCCAATGGGGGTTCCGTTTGTGCGGATCACTCGCAGGTTCTGAGACTTCTTACCGGGTGTCTGGCCATTCATGAAGCCCTCAAAACACGCTCCGTAAAGCCACGACATGGCAAACCAGACCAGCAGAATGACTCCACCACTCAGCATCGACGCGGAACCTGTCAGGCCGGCAAGGTAGGACATCAGAACCGCGACGGCTCCAATGATGGCCACTTTCACAATGCTGTCGGTGACAAAAGAAACCGCCCGCTTGCCGGGGCCGGCCAGCAGAAACTGAAAGTCAACTCCTTCCGGAGTTTCCACGGTGACGCGGGTATCCACTTTCAGTTGGTCTGTCATTGCGAACGGTCAATCCGATAACGAACTCAGAGACTCTGCCTGTGAGCACGCGGCAAAGATGACAGATCGTCATCCGGGTTGCAAGCAGAACCGCTCCTCAAGGGAAGTCGTTGGTTCAACTGCATGGATTGCTTCGAAATTCCGCACGGATTCCCTGAGTAATCATCGACCTGCGGTGACGACTGAGCATGCTGCGTCGGACGGATCTTGCATTCGGCGTCCGCCTGGATCGCTGTGGAGTCGGCGGCTACTCTGCGGGCTGCAGATCCGAATCGGACAGCGACTTGATGTCGTTTCTGATGGCGGGCTGATCGGGAACGCTGTCGGTAATTGACGGAATCATCTGTGTGATTCCGGTGATGGAACCTCCGGCGGACAGCTGCGGATCGGGGCCCAGATACACCGTGTAAACCGCGCCGGAAAAGCTGATTTCGTCGCCGGGCAGCAGTGCACCTCGCAGCACTCGCTGGCCGTTGACTCGCGTTCCGTTCGTGCTTCCCAGATCCCGCATGTAAATCAGGCCGTCAGTTTTGACCAGGATACAGTGCAGTTTTGAAACACTTCCGTGATCCAGCGCCAGATCACACAGGCGCGAACTGCGACCCACCACCGTAATCGGCTTTGTCAGGGTGATGGGCGGACCGCCTTTGGCTGGAATCAGTTGCGCGAGCATGAAACACTGCTCTGGCAGGAAGTGCGTTGGAAAAATCTGTGGCCGTATTATTGCGGCAGACAGCGCCAGTGTCTTCACATTTCCCAAAGAGTGTCGGAAGATGCCGTCCGGAAAGTCAAGGCTGACTGTTTCGGGTACGTTGTTTGCTGAGATCCGGTCGAGATTGTTTCTGTGGTATCACATCTGCCAACGCCACAATCACTGCAATCGATACAGAATGGAAGCTCTCGGCCGGAGCGACGGGATGTGAGTGATCCGGGCCGAGGTCATTCGACCGGCGTTCAATTTCGTTGTCGAACCCCGGCCGATGTGTCAGAATAAAGGTCGCCCACAAAACCGGGGCTTGCGTGCGGCACGGTGCAGAAACCCCGTGAAACACCTGTCGGGAAGGGTTTCTGTCCCGATTTTGTTCGATGATTTTCCTGAGCGCGAACGGACGCCTCAGTGCTGGCGAAGGTTTAACATGGCTCCGAGACAAATAGGTCCTTTCATTCTGGAACGCCAGATCGGCGTGGGGGGAATGGGGATCGTGTACTCCGCCATTTACCCCGCCAATGGAAAGAAAGTTGCCCTGAAAGTTCTGTCGCCGGGATTGATGGCTGACCCCAAGCTGCTGAAACGCTTTGAACGTGAAATCGAGATCCTCAAGCGGCTGGACCACCCCAACATTGTGAAGTACTACGGCGGTGGCACGGAAAATAATCAGCGCTACTATGCCATGGAATATATCGATGGCGGTTCGCTGCAGGATGTTCTGAAGAAACGCGGCCGTCTGACGTGGGAGCAGGCCATTCATGTCGGACGACAGGTGTCCGCCGCGCTGGAACACGCTCACAATGCAGGTATCATTCATCGTGACCTGAAGCCGGCCAACCTGTTTCTGTCCAAAAAAGGACGTTTGAAACTGGGTGACTTCGGAATTGCCCGTGACAACGAAGCGACGGCGTTGACAGCCGCCGGAAAGACTGTCGGCACCTATGCCTACATGGCGCCGGAACAGATTCAGACCAGCTATCCCATCACAGGCAAAACAGACTTGTATGCTTTGGGATGTGTGCTGTACGAAGTGCTGGTCGGGGAGACTCCGTTTCAGTCCGAAAATCCGATGGACATGCTGCTGCAGCATCTGAAGGATGACCCCTACAACGTCATCGAAAAAGTTCCGGACTGTCCCATCTGGCTGGATCAGCTGATCGAACGACTTCTGGCCAAGAATCCCGATGACCGCCCTCATGATGCTCTGGCCGTTCACACCGAACTGGGAGAGATTCGGGAAAAAGCAACTTCCGGAACCAGCGTCGCGCTCGACACTTCACCGCCGGTCAGTAGTCGCGTTGCTGCTCAGAAGGCCGAGACCAACGCTCCGCCGAAGAAAAAGAAAAAGAAAAAGAAAGACGTCCCGTTCCACGAACAGACATGGTTTCTTGTGTTGTGTCTGGTGGTGCTGATCGGTGCCACGGTCTGGATGATGCTTCCGCCTGGTGAGGACTGGTATGCCAAAAAATGGCGGGACGCCATGCGCGGTGATGAATATGCTCAGCGAGCTGCCCTGGAAGAATATCTGGATCCGTATCTGACCGAGTTTCCGGAAGGTCAGTATGTGACCGAAGCTCGCGAATTATCTGATACTCTGCACGCCTACATTCTGGAACCACAGCTGAAGAATCTGGCTCGCATTGACAAACCCGTTGAGCCACCGTTTAAGGCTCGGTGCGTGGCGGCTGCGAAACTGGAACGCGATGAAGGTCTGTCCTACGCCATGCCATGGGAAGACGGAACGCCTCAACTGACCGCCAACCCGCTGCCCACCATGCAGCGCTGGAAGGAGCTTCTGAACGAAGGTCTTGCCGCGAAGGATGCCGATGACGAATTTCGCTGGCTGACTCAGGTCTGCGAAAACCATCACGAATTCTTCCGACAGAAGCTGATCGAAAGCGCAGATGCGGATTCGTATCTCAGGAGTCGTTGTCAGCAGGCCGAAGAACTGCTTGCGGCGGGCGACAAAGCCACAGCCATTGGCATCTGGGGATATCTGGCATCGGAGTTTCAGAAGGTGGAAAAGTTTCAACCCTTCTACGAATACGCTCGCCAGCGATTCAACCTGATCGAAGCCCCGATTCCTCTGGATTCGTCAGCAACCGCCGTTCAGCCGCCCGCCAACCCCGCTTCCTGACAAGGGCTTGGCCCAACGCCGTGAAGAGATTTGAGCTGGAAAACTGCTGACGTGCGAAACAGATCGTGCTGTTGTTTCAGTTTCTTCAGGCAGCGAAAATGATTTGTTTAACTCGATGCCG
>JAGQPY010000243.1 GCA_020426485.1 Planctomycetaceae bacterium | reverse complement strand
GCTTAACCGTGATTGCCGCCGGAACATCTCTGCCGGAACTCGCGACTTCCGTCATGGCCGCGTTGCGAAACGAAAGAGACATCGCCGTGGGAAATGTCGTGGGGAGCAACCTGTTCAATATTCTGGCCGTGCTGGGTCTGTCGTCGGCCGTTTCTCCGGGTGGAATTCCGGTATCAGATCAGGCCATCAACTTTGATATCCCCGTGATGGTCGCGGTCGCGGTTGCCTGCCTGCCGGTGTTCTTTACCGGCGGCCATATCGCTCGCTGGGAAGGCGGACTCTTCTTTGCCTACTACTTTCTGTACGCCGCGGCACTGGTCTTGATTGCCGTCGACAGTGAACACCTGCCGGCGTATCGGACGCTGATGTTCTGGTTCGTGATTCCGCTCAGCGTGGTAACACTGCTGGTGATGCCTCGCGGATCGCTGGCGTCGGAAAAGCCGGACTGAAAAGTCGGACCGGTCCATGACGGCTTCCTCGCCACATGGACTCGCCCTGAATCCATTGGGGCCGAAGATTGGTTGATGGCTTCGATGCTTCACTGGGGCACGTCAACGTTGTTCACAGTTCGGTCCGTTCGTTTGGAATCTGTCGATGGAATGGGAAGCCTGGTTCGTGGTGGCTGTGGTCGCCGGGTTGCTCGTCAGTCTGGCTCGCAACATTGCTCCGGCCGACTGTCTGGTGGGTGCGTGTCTGGTGGTCCTGTGCGTCGTGGGAGAAATCACGGGCACCGAAAAGCTGCCTGATGTCGCGCGGGCTGTGCGAGGTTTCTCCAGTCCTGCCATGCTGACTGTGGGAATGCTGTTTGTCGTGGTGTGCGGACTGGTGCAGACGGGTGCGATGTTACGGTTCGTGGCTCCGTTGCTCGGACGACCGACCAGCATCCTGCAGGCTCAACTGCGAGTCATGCTGCCTGTGGCAGGACTGAGTTCCTTCTTAAACAACACGCCGATTGTGGCAATGTTCATGCCGGCCGTGGATGATCTCTGCCGTCGCACTCGAATCAGTCCTTCCAAGTTGTTTATGCCGTTAAGTTGTGCGTCGACGCTGGGTGGGCTGAGCACCCTGATCGGAACCAGCACGAATCTGGTCATCAGCGGCATGATTGTGGCTCAGACAGACCTTCCGCCGCTGACGATGTTTACTCCGGCATGGATTGGAGTCCCCTGTTGTCTGCTGGGACTGGCAATGATTCTGGTGACTCAGAAATGGCTGCTGCCGGATCGTAAACCGCCGATCAACTGGACCGATGATCCTCGTCAGTACACGGTCGAAATGCTGGTGGAATCGGGCGGACCACTGGTCGGCCGATCCGTGGAACAGGCCGGACTGCGACACCTGCCCGGATTATTTCTGGCGGAAATTGATCGCGATGGAGACGTCCTGCCGGCAGTGGGGCCGGAACAGCGTTTGATGGCTGGTGATCGTCTGGTTTTCGTGGGAGTCGTGGATTCCGTCGTGGACCTGCGAAAGATTCGCGGACTGGTTCCCGTGGTGGAACCCAGCTTCCGGCTGGAAGCTGCATCGTCCGGACGGTCTTTGATTGAAGCGGTTGTGTCGGATCGCTGTCCGCTGATTGGCCGCAGTATTCGGGACGGTCACTTTCGCAGCGTGTACCGAGCCGCCGTGATTGCCGTTGCTCGCAGCGGTCAACGCATCGAAGGTCGAATCGGTGACATCGTTCTCGCGCCGGGTGATACACTGTTGCTGGAATCCGGACCGGGCTTTCTGGCGGAACGAAGAAATTCGGCCGACTTCTATCTGGTCAGCGGCATTTCCAATTCCACGCCGGTACGACATGATCGAGCGTGGATGGCAGTCACGATCTTGTTGGGAATGATTTCAGCAGCCGCCTTCGGATGGCTGGACATGCTGACCGCGTCTGCTCTGGCGGCGGTGCTGATGGTGGTTTCGCGTTGCTGCTCTGTCAGTGACGCTCGCCGCAGTGTGGACTGGTCTGTTCTGCTGGTGATTGCTGCGTCGATGGGAGTTGGTCAGGCCATTGATGTCAGTGGAGCCGCTCAGGCGATCTCCCGACAACTGATTGCCATTGGGGCGGGACATCCTCATTCTGTTCTGGCCGCCGTCTACCTGTGCACCGTGCTGTTCACCGAAATGATCACTAACAATGCCGCTGCCGTTCTGGTGTTTCCGATCGCGATGTCAGCCGCTCAGGCCATGAATGTCAGCATGATGCCGTTTGCCATGGCCGTCATGATGGCCGCCTCGTGCGGATTCGCGACGCCCATTGGCTACCAGACCAGCCTGATGGTCTACGGTCCGGGTGGTTATCGTTTCTCCGACTTTCTGCGACTGGGGATTCCGCTGGATCTGATCCTGATGGTCTTCAACGTCGTCGTCATCCCCCTGATCTGGCCTTTCTGAACCCATCACGCTGAAACCAATCGGCAGCAACAGGATCCGGAAGTCTGACCCGCCCTTTGCGGCTCGAATCCGCTGAAAATCGCCGGACGCCTCACAAGCGACCTCTCCGCAGGTTACACTGTGTTTCTGATCGCGGTATTTCTCAAGTCGCTTCGTTAACCCGAGGCGGACAGGACACGCATTTTGTGTTCCTGGCCTGTCGGCCACGGGTTCAACAGGACAGAACACTCCGTTCAAGAATCCGCGGCTCATCGCTTCGCATCCGACGTTCCGGCCCCCAATCCCCACAAAGACATCACCACGTTGAAATAAGAGTCTGATGCCTTCATCTTTGCGACATTTCATCGTCTGGCCGATGATCGTTGGTTCTGTGACGGCCCACTGTGCGGCACAACCCTCAGCCTCGCTGATGCGAATCAACGGGCTGACCAGCGCTGAGACACCAACTGTCGAGGGGCGAATTCTTGTCACGGCTCAGGATGGCGGCCTGCTGTTGGAAGATCGTTCCGGAAGAATCCACCAGCTTCGTGCGGGGGAATTTCAGTCGACGGAAGAAACCGGACAGGAGTTCGTTCACCTGAATACTGAAGAACTGGCCGCATCGCTGCTCCGGCAGACCGGCGGAGCGTTTCAGATTCGGCAGACGGATCACTACGTCCTCTGTTCCAGTGCGACAGAACTGTACACGGAATACGTGGCTCAGCTGCTGGAAAAAACGCATAACGAATTCCGACGGTTCATGGAATCACTGCAGGTCCCGCTGAAAGATTCCGCCGCGCCGCTTCCGGTGATTGTGTTTGGCGACAGCGATCGGTTTCTGGAATTCGCCGGCCGTCAGCATCCGGAAACCAGCTTTGCCGACGTACCCGGCTATTATTCTTTGCGGCATAATCAGATGCTGATCACGGCTCCCTCGGGTATGAAAGACTATCGGTCTCGTTCCGATGTGCTGCGAGAACTCAAGCGGCGGCCTCGACAGGTGGAAACCGTTGTTCACGAAGCCGTGCATCAGCTGGCGTTCAACACCGGTGTGCAGGTGCGCTATGCGGACAATCCGATGTGGCTGTCTGAGGGCCTGGCCGTCTATTTTGAATCCGCCAACGGCCGCAGTGCGACGTTGTGGAATCGACCGGGCGAACCCAATCGAATTCATCTGCCGGGTGCTCAAACCTGCATCACAAACGAAGAACGCTTCCAGCTGTCCCTGACAGATCTTGTTCGCACGGATGCGGCATTCCTTTCCGCAGACACCGCCGCCAGCGCATATGCGGAAAGCTGGGCACTGGTTCACTATCTGACCGAAAAGCAACCGAAAGCTCTGGGGCAGTTGCTGAAGGAATTGGGACAGCGAACTCCCCTGATCGCGGTTTCACCGGAATCTCGCGTAACCAGCCTGACCAGTGCCGCTCAGCAAACACTTTCGGAACTGGAAACTCAGGTTGTACGACACATCAAACGCATGCGCGGTCCGCGCTGAGGATCGATTCACCGACGTTCCGTCCATCAACCGACCGTCTTTCCATCAAAGTCTGTACTGATGAATCTGATGAATGCTCTTCCGGCTTCGTACCGTCTGCGGGATCTTTCACGGCGACAGGTGATCACCGTGATGCTTACCCTGAGCATGGCCTGGAGTTCAGTTGTCTCCGGCACCATGGCGGCGGACAACAGATCTACCACCGGTCAGGATGTCGTTTCGCTTCGAACGTGGTCGCAGCCGCTTCCGGAAGCTTTGCCGAACCTGCTGCGATGGACCGACACGTGCAACGTCTATGCTCTGATCGACGGCGATTCAGCCCTGCTGTTCAATTGTGGCGACGGCAGTGTCCGGACCGCGCTGAAGGACAGAAATGTCAAACATCTCGACTGGATTCTGATGACTGATCACCATCGCGAAGTCAGTCAGGGACTGGAACAGCCGGAACTGCAGTCCGCTCAACTTGCTGTCCCCGACGGCGAACGCGAACTGTTCGCCAATCCTCAGCAGTTTCGCCGCTGGTATCCCAAACTTGGCGACAAATACTCGGTCTATGGAGCCAGCTATGTACGTCCACCGCGTCTGCCCGTTCAGATTGACCGAACACTGACCTCCGACGAGACCTTCGAATGGCATGGATTCTCCATTCGTTGCGTGGCGACTCCCGGACATTCACCGGGCGGCATGACATTTGTCCTGAAAGCCAATGAAACAACAGTGGCCGTGACGGGCGGGCTGATGCACGATGGGTCTCGGATGGTGAATTGGTTCGACACCGAATGGGATTACGGCTTCGCCAAAGGCGTCGATACTCTGCTGGACAGCGTTCGCAAAGTCGCAGAACTCAAACCCGACGTGGCACTTCCAACTCAGGGGCCCGTTATCGAAAACGCGACTGCTCAGCTGGAAGCCTACCACCAGAAGCTGACCGAATTCCGAGAACAGTACATTCGCGGTTATCCGGTGTTCGACAAGTCGACGGAAAAGCGAGATCCCTTGTCCAAACCAACGGCCGTTGCCCACATCAATCAGGTGACGCCGCACATCTACAAGTTAAGCCATCTGACTCAGGGAAAGAACTTCGCCATTATCATTTCGGATCGTGGTCACGGGCTGGTGCTGGACTGCGGACTGTTTCCGGAAACCATGCTGGACGAAATCATTGTTGGTCTGCGTCAACACATGGGACTGAAGCAGATTGATGCGTTCTGGATTTCCCACATGCACGGTGACCACTTCCTGCTGGGCCCGGTCATGAAGGAAAAGTATGGGGCTCAGGCGTGGACCATGAAAAGCGTGGTCGATCGCTGCGAAAACCCCAGAAACTACGACTACGCGGCTTTGGTGTCCGCCTACGGCGATGGCTTTGACGGAATGAAGATCGATCGAGCCATTGATGACGGGGAAGTCCTTGAATGGGAAGGGTACAAAATCCATGTCGACTGGATGCCCGGTCAGACGGAATTCGCCTGCTGCCTTTGGCTGGACATTGACGGCCAGCGAGTCGCCTTCACCGGCGACAACCTGTTCGGCAGCCCGTCAGACGAAGAACAAAACGGTCACGAAGCCGTCGTCGCTCGAAACAGCGCGATTCTGGAAGAAGGCTATGTTACGGGAAGCCGCTATCTGCTGAATTTGAATCCCGATCTGATCATGGGCAGCCATTCCTATGTGATGCCTCAGCCGCGTCCGTTTCTGGAACGCTATCACAAATGGTCCCAGCACATGGTCGAACTCTATCAAGGCCTGCTGCCGGATTCCGACTACGAATACCTGTTCGATCCGTATTGGGTGTCCGCGTATCCGTATCGAGTCGATCTGACGAAAAATGATTCTCAAACCATTCAGGTCACCGTGCGCAATTTTCGTTCCATGAAGCAGCAACATCGCATCGAACTGGTCCTGCCCATGGGCGTTCAAGCCACGCCTTCTGTTCTGGAAGGCACTGTTGATGCCGAAAGTCGCGGCGTGTTTCCCGTTACGATCACGGCGGATCGATCGCACACGGCCAGCGGCGTTCAAATGGTCCCGCTGGACATCACGCTGGATGGTCGACCCAAGGGTCAACTGTTCGATTTTCTGCTTCAGGTCCGCCCGAACGCCGGCGAACCAGAAAAGCAATAAGTCCACCCCAGCACGGACTTCTCACCCGCCGGTCCCCATGCTGTGAAGTATTCTTCCCCGTTTCACCCGTGGCCTCTCGGCCACGGGTGAAACGGGCGTGCTTTGCCGGTGAGAATTCCGATGTGTTTTCTCGGGTTATGATTCGAATCCATCGTTTCGTCGCCCTCGCGATGATAAAACAGGTGGCTGGCCATTCCGGTCAATGTTCGTCCAGCGAATCCCATGGATCGGGAAAACGTCATCGCCTTCGAACATTCCGTTTGCCGATCAAAAACTCCCTGCCTGCCATTCTTCGCCCCGCCCGATTGAACCATGTCCCACGTGTCTGAGGTATTGACGCCGCACGATCTCGGCCGTTTCAGCAATCTGCAACTGCTGGCACGACAGGTGGTGGAAGGATTCTGCTCGGGACTTCATCGTTCGCCGTACAAAGGGTTCAGTGTCGAATTCAAAGAACATCGTCCGTATGTTCCGGGCGACGAAATCCGCACCATCGACTGGAACGTTACGGCCCGAACCGGCCAGCCCTACGTCAAGCAGTTCGTCGAAGAGCGCGAGCTAACCGTAATGCTGGTTGTTGATGCCAGCGGCTCCGGCGACTTCGCCTCAGAAGGGCAGTTCAAGCGAGAGCTGGCCGCCGAGTTGGCCTCGGTGCTGTCGTTTGCGGCTACAACCAATAAAGATAAGGTTGGGCTGCTCATCTTCACCGACCAAATCGAACTTTTTATCCCGCCGCGCAAAGGCCGCCGCCACGTGCTGCGCCTTATCCGCGAGCTACTGGCCTTCGAGCCGCAGAGCGACGGTACCGACATCAAATTGGCGCTCGACACCATCAACCAGATTCTCAAGCGGCGCAGCATCCTTTTCTTGGTGTCCGACTTTCTCGATGAGCCGCAGCACTATGAACGTGCCCTGCACATGACCAATCGCAAGCACGATGTCATCGCCATCGATCTGCACGACCCGCTAGAACGCGACATTGCCAACGTGGGTCTGCTGACCCTGGAGGATGCCGAAACCGGCGAACTCATCTGGGTTGACACCGCCGACCGCGAGTGGCGCACGCTGTTTAACCAGCATGTCGAGCGTTTTGAGACGAACAAAAATAAAGCTTTTGCCAATGCCGCCGTCGACCGGGTGTCGCTTCACACCGACCAAGATTATTTCAAAGCGCTAACGTTGTTCTTCGAAAAGCGTGCCAAGCGCAAAAGCGTTTATTGAGTTGAGGAGTTTATGAACTCCACGAACTCTACGGAGAAGAAATTTAATGAAACAAAAACAAGCACTTATTCTCATCATTACCGTAATAGCCCTATTGGCGACAGCACTTCCGGCCTGGGCCGCCGGTCCCGTATCGGCAACGTTGACATCCGATAGGCAAGACCTCACCGTCGGCGATCCGGTAGAACTGACGCTGGCAGTCAACCATCCGTCAGCGACGCACGTCATCATCCCCCCGCTTGACAAAATTTGGGGCGATGTCGAAGTGCGGTCGCAGTCGCAAACCGAAACGGTCGATAACGGCGACGGCACGCAGACCACCCGCCAAACGATCACCATAACCCGCTTTGCGCCGGGCGAATTTGAAACGCCGCCGTTACCCGTAACCGTCAGCGACAGCAGTGGCCAGACCTCAGAGGTAGTGGCCGCGCCCATCGCTCTCACTATAACGCCCGTTCTGGCTGAAGGGGATACGACGCTGAACGATATCCGGCCTCCGGTAGGTCTGGAGGTTCCTCCCACTTGGCCGCTGATTGCCACCGCTATCGCTCTGGTGCTGGTCGTGGCGGCGGGCGGCTTGTGGCTGTATCGCCGCTGGCGCTATGGTCGCGGTCTGGTAGACAACCGACTGCCCTATCAAGTTGCTCTCGATGAGCTGGCCCGCATCGAAGGGTTGAAGCTGGCCGAGCAGGGGCAATTCAAGCAGCACTATAGCCTGGTTACCGATTGCCTGCGGGCTTATTTGGAAACGCAGTTCGATATTCGAGCCTTTGATCGCACCACCGCCGAACTCAAACAGCGACTGGCGGCATCGGCGCTCGCCACCGACCACGCTCGTAAATTTATCGGCTTGTTCACCGAGAGCGATTTGGTGAAGTTTGCTAAGCTGGAACCCGATCTGAATATGGCCCAACAACTGCCGAGCCAGGCCCGCACATTGGTGCTGTCAACACGGCCAGAACCGGACCCCATTAAGAAAAATGACACACCCCAATCCTTCGGCAGTGGCCCAACCTCACGTCCGGCGGAGGTGGCCCAATGATTTTTCGATTTGCCTCACCCTGGCTATTGAGTTTGCTCTTGCTGCTGCCGCTCGTTGCCGCCTGGCCTCATCTTATGA
>JAGQPY010000242.1 GCA_020426485.1 Planctomycetaceae bacterium | reverse complement strand
GCTGAATAAACCGAACGCCGCGTTCTGCCAGACGGCGAGCCAGCAGGCAGTTGGCAGCGAACGAACCATCGCCCGGCTGACAGCCGTACAGCTCCAGCGTCGGTGCACCTTCTCCGTTGACATCCATCAGTTCCGGAATGCTGGCCTGCATCTGGAAGGCCATTTCGTACTGAGCAATGCGTGTCGAGATTTCAGTATCTCCAACAACGCTCAGATGATGGCGATTGAGAGCATTGATGGCGTCGACATCAGCCTGCTGCTGATCGGCGGTGATGCCGGGCGGATTGGTCAGATACAGAACCGGATCGCCCTTGGAACGCAGCTGCACTCCCTGAAACCGGCTGGGCAGAAATCCGCTGCTCCACTGTCGAGCTGCAATCGGCTGATTCTGTCCGCCCCTGCCCAGAGACGTCAGCACGACGAATCCGGGCAGATCAACGGCATCACTGCCGAGACCGTACGTCACCCACGACCCCATACTCGGCCGTCCCGCAATCTGAGATCCGGTGTTCATAAACATATGAGCCGGATCGTGATTGATGGCTTCCGTCGTCATCGAACGGATCAGGCAGATGTCCTGAATCACGGACCCAATGTGAGGAAACAGGGAGCAGATTTCAATCTGGCTCTCACCAAACTTTTCAAAGGGATGCTGTGGGCCGAAGCAGACCAGTGGTCGCCCCTGCAGCTGAGCCAGCTGCTGTCCTTTGGTCAGACTTTCGGGCATGGGCTGGCCATGCATTTCGGCCAGCTTCGGTTTGGGGTCAAATGTCTCCAGCTGCGAAGGGCCTCCCGCCATTGTCAGCCAGATAATTCGTTTGGCCTTCTGTGGCAGCGGTAATTCGCGAAGGACGCCGCTGGTGGCGTCCGCTCGAACAGTTTCGCCCGCCATCAAAGAACCGAGGGCCGCAATTCCGGGCCCCTGAACCGCCCGGGTCAGGAATGCTCGACGACGCAGTTGCTGCTGCAGATGTGTTTCGTTAATCATTTCAGAGTTCCGGAAAGCTGTCGGTATGGAATCACTTGATGAACGTGATGGAGTCAATCTGTTGACCGATGTTGCGGCCGCAATGCGGCCATTGTGGCGAATAGATTGTTCAGGACCGTGTCACTGTTTCGTGCAGATTCAACAGAACTCGTGCCACGTGAGTCCATGCGGCCAGTTCCGCGGGATTCAGGTCTTCCGGTCCGGCAGACTGCCCGACACTCAACAGCGCTGTGGCCTGTTCCGGAGCCTTGCTGTACGCCGCCTGTTGAGTCTTCAGCAGTGACAACAGCGAAGAAAGTTCGACTGTTTCCGGATCGCGCTGCAGAGTCTGCTGCCATGCCCAGCGAATGCGGTCTTCTGCCGATCCGCTGCAGTCGCGAAGGATTCTGGCTGCCAGGGCTCGGGCAGCTTCCACAAACGTCGGATCATTCAACAGCACGAGTGCCTGCTGAGGAATATTCGAACGACCTCGTTCCGCACAGCATTCTTCGCGAGACGGCGCGTCGAAGGCCAGCATGCCGGGATGCACAAACGAACGCTGCCACCATGTGTAAATTCCGCGGCGATACTGATCCGGGCCCTGAGACGCATCGTAGGTTCGCGTGGGAAAATTCAGATTCTCCCAGTAGCCTTCGGGTTGATAGGGCTTCACACTGGGACCGCCAATCTGCTTCACCAGCAGTCCGGACACCGACAGAGCGTTGTCGCGAATCAGTTCCGCTTCGTAACGAAACGCGCTTTGGCGAGCCAGTTCGCGGTTCTGCGGATCAGCCGCCAGTAATTCCGGAGTCGCCACGGACGTTTGCTGATAGGTTTTGCTGGTCACGATGGTGCGAACCATGTGCTTCAGGTCCCACCCGCTGTCCATGAATTCACAGGCCAGCCAGTCCAGAAGTTCCGCATTGACCGGAGGCTCACCCTGAGCACCAAGGTCATCCAGTACTCGACTGATCCCCGCACCGAAAAACTGCTTCCACAGGCGATTCATCACCGTACGAGCTGTCAGTGGATTGTCGCGCGAGACAACCCAGTTGGCGAGATCCAGTCGCGTCAGTGCCTTGTCGGGCGGCGACGGAACCAGAAACGCAGGCAAGGCCGGCTGCATGACTTCGCCGGTTTCATCCATCCAGTTTCCGCGTGGCAACAGTCGAACCGTGCGTTTGTTGGAAGTACTGACACTCACCAAACAACGCGGCAGCGAGTTTTCATAGGCATCAAACGCCTGCTTAGCGGCGGCCAATTGCTGCCGTTCATCCGGAAACAATACCGTGACCTTATTGCGAAAATAATTTCGGATGGCATCCTTTTCCGCCGCGCTGCGCTGAGAAGCTTCTTTCGTGATGGCATCGGAGACCTGTTTGGCCGTCTTGCTGTCAGCCGCACTGACTTTGGCGTCTTTGACCAGTTCCGGAAGCGTGATTTTGTACGCGCTGACGTCGTGCTCCCACTGAGACTGAGCGATCTCCAGTTGTGGCTCGACTTTGGCGAACGCTTCTCCGGCCTTTTGAAGATCGGCCTGCAGTTCTGCTCGGCGAGCTTCCTGTTCGGCCGTCGTCACCAGCATTCCCGGTTCACGTCGTCCCAGTATGGGTTCCTGAATGTCAGCAAAGAATGCTCCCAGAGAATAAAAATCCCGCATGGTGAACGGGTCAAATTTGTGGTCGTGACACTGAGCACACCCGGTGGTCATTCCCAACCACACTGTTCCGATCGCTCGCACACGGTCAGTGAGCATTCGAGCCTCATAATCCTTCGGCTGCGCGCCGCCTTCTTCCGTTGATAACAACAGTCGGTTGAATCCGGAGCCGACTCGTGTTTCCTGACTGGCATCCGGCAGCAGATCGCCCGCAATCTGTTCAATCGTGAATCGATCGAACGGCTTGTTGTTGTTGAAGCTGTCGATGACCCAGTTGCGATAAGGCCAGACGTTGCGAGGATTGTCGCTGTGATAGCCGATGGTGTCCGCGAATCGCACGACATCCAGCCAGCTGATCGCCATGCGTTCACCGAAGTGAGGATTCGCAAGCAGTTCGTCAACCACTTTTTCACAGGCGTTGGGGGAAGAATCGTTGATGAATGCCTGAACAGCTTCCGGTGTGGGAAGCAGACCGATCAGATCGGAATACAATCGACGAATCAGAACTCGCCGATCAGCCGTCGGTGATGGATGAAGTCCGAGACTTTCCAGTCGCCGCTGCACCAGTACATCGATGGCACTGACACCGGGTGGCACGGTCGGTTTGACAGGGGGCTCAAACGACCAGTGCTTCTGATAGATCGCTCCTTCCGCGACCCACTGCTGCAGAATCTGTTTTTGCTGTTCCGTCAGTTCCTTGTTGCTGTGCGGCGGTGGCATGATTGCGTCGGGATCGGAAGTGAGAATTCGTCGTACCAGTTCACTGGCCGAGGCATCTCCCGGGACAAACGCACCACTGGCCAGCGCTGCTTCGCGAATGTCCAGCCGCAGATCAGCTTCGCGGTGACCAGCGTCCGGACCATGACATGCAAAGCAGTTGTCAGACAGAATCGGACGAATGTCTCGGTTGAACTGAACGTCTGCTCGGACAGCAGTGGTCCACACCACGACCGCCGACAGACTCAGAAGTGATAGCCTTCCTCCGAGAGCAGCCAGCGAACGAAACGACGACAAAATGGTCCATCGGAACAGCATGACGGGCGGCCTTTCGACAGGAATGGCATCCGAGACTTGGGGAAGGGAAGATCGTAACGGAATTCAATGGCCGCAAATCAGCTGGAGATGCTCCGAAATTCCGTCACAGATTTCAGCATCGCGCAAACCAGCCAATCACAGCCATGGACGAACAATCAATCGTGCGTTGAGATTGACAATTCAGGCGGGACAACAAGGCAGGAACATACAGGAAGCTCTGCGAAGAAGATTCTTCGCGCGGGGAGAATCGGGGCGATCGTCTGTCCCCGAATTCGTGAGAATCCGGGAGCCATCGCACGTGAGTCCGAACTCTTACGAATCCGGCTGCAACGTCATTCCATCCCGCTGGATGCACAACTTCCAAGGTGGCTTTATTGTGACGGGTCAGCAGGCCGTCATCAACCTTCTTTGGTAAAGACGGGCTTCGTAAAGATCATACGGCCGGCACTGCTTTGCAGCACACTGCTGACGATGCTGTCGATGTCGCGTCCAATCATGTTGGACGCACCTTCACAGACAACCATGGTCCCGTCGTCCAGATACCCAACACCCTGACCAGGACCTTCGCCCTCTTTGATGATTTTCAGTCGCAGACGCTCTCCCGGAATAAAGCGAGGACGCAGAGCATTCGCAACGTCGTTCAGATTGATGACCGGAATCCCCTGAACGCTGGCCACTTTGTTCAGATTGAAGTCGTTGGTGATCACCCCGCCACGCAGCTGTTTGGCCAGTTCCACCAGCTTGTGGTCAACGGCCGTTGATCGAAATTCTGTGCGTGAGGTTTCGTGCAGGCGGATATCCGTGTGAGGACTTTTCTGCATGGCGGCCAGAACTTCCAGTCCTCGACGCCCGCGAGCACGACGGTTCTTGTCGCTGCTGTCGGCGATATCCTGTACTTCACGCAAAACGAAGTCCGGAACGATCAGTTGAGACTCCAGAATCTGTGTTTCCACGACATCGGCGATTCGGCCGTCGATCAGAGAACTGCTGTCGACGACCAGAGGTCGGCCGCCCTTGAGATCCCGGGAGAATTCCACATAGGGAATGACAAACCGAAAATCGTCCTTCGTCTGCAGCAGCAGCGACGTGCAGAGATACGGCAGAATCAGCAACGTCAGCATCACCGCCAGTCCTTCGTAGGGCGGGCGAATGATGGGCGTCAGTGCCTGAATCATCAGATAAGCCAGCAATACGCCAATCAGAATGCCAAAGTAGACCGCGGAGACGACCTCAATGCGCTTACGGCGAACCACCATGTCAATGATGGTCACAATCTGACTGATGAACAGCAGCACGAAAAACGCGACGAGACGGTGCTCAGACACAATGCGAGGCAGAGTCACCGTGGTGCCTTCGACTTCTTCCGGATTGATGTAAGCCAGAATCGCTCCGGCACAGACCAGAAGATAGACGACACGAAGAATGGCCAGCAGCATATTGAAGCTCGGAAACTATGTAGGGAGACAGGAACAAATGGTGGAGGGACTGGGCATTCTGACAGAAAATTCAAACCAGACAACCCGCCTCCAGGGACTTCCGTCGATTCAGCTGTATCGCGAGAGAATTTGATAATTCGAGAAATTCATTGCCAAAGCCGTTCACTCCTGGCGTGGGCGTCGCCCAACGCCGTAAAGAGATTTAAGCTGGAAAAGGCCCTGACGTTCAAAACAGATCGTGCCGTCGTTTCCGTTTTCTTCAGGCAGGGAACACGATTCGCTTTGCCCGATACCGCAGGCGAGGCCCGTCCTGGCTGCGATGAACCTCGCCTGCGACATCGGGCCAGGCGATCAGAATCTAACGAGGCAGGGTCTCGGACCAATTCGAGCTACCGCTCGGAAACTCTCCCGATGGTCGCTCTGAAATCTTGACTCAATTGAACAAGTTGTCGGAAATAAGCGTAGCTATTCACAGCGTGGGCGGCGCCCACGCTCTGTTTCAGCGAACGTTCGGAGAAGCATGGCCGCTTCCACTGGTCGCTCACCGGGATGCCCGCACTGTGCAAGCGTCTTCATCTGTAAGACACCCATGCAATCGAACGACCTTGACTCGCGACCTTGACCACGACTTGCCGGTACAATTCCGCTGGCCAACTGACTCAGACTACGGAGACTGTGTCTGCGATTTGTGAAGATTTTGCCCACACGACCTCAATTGCGGAATTTCTCGCATTCAGTATTCCCGTAAGCCTTCCGCCAGAGTGAACGCTCTTGACGCATCGGCCTGATCTGGAAACCAACGCCGGAGTCGGTCCTCAGGGAGAACGGTTCTGTTCAAATCCCTACGATCCGCAGAGTCGATTTTCGGAGTTCGTTTCTTGAATGAAAATCTGTCCGCAAGTTTGCAAGTGACCATTCGATGACAGTCACATCATCGTCAACGTGATTTGAGTTTTCAGGCGGCCAAATGCGACCTCCACACTTTCCAGTTTCACGCCGTTGTTCATCTTCGCGTCGGGCAGAAGCCATGTTTTCTGAATCACCCCGAAATCAAGACATCAAGGAATGCGGGGATCAGAATGATGATTGGGAACAGTATTCCGCAAAACCGATGCTGAAGCTCTCTCAGGAAAAACTAAACGCAGAAATCCGTCAGCGCCTAGAAAACGGATTCTACCTGACTCGGGAATCAGCCAGGTTGACAGCGGAAATCCTGATGGAATTCGACGCTCTTTGACGCCTGCCAGCGGCAAGTTTTTGCCGAACGCGACAGGCAATGGCCTTTGACCTGTGCCGCGTGTGAAGTGATTTTCAGGGCTGTCCCCAGGCTGAGGTCGCTGAAATTTCGTGGCACTGAGTTCCTCTCAAATCCTCGTCGGAGAACGCCGGAGTTCGTTTGTGGATTCCCGGAAGGTCCTGCGCTGTTGACCTCCCAAAACTTCCCGAACCACTTCCGGTCTCCGCCAATGATTCCGCCAGCTGGTCGAACGATGTCGCCGAATAACGCTTCCTGTCACGACGTGATCGCATCAACCCGCAAGTTAACAAACGCAAACTCAGCAACAGGCCAACGCAACAACTCAGACACCGGCATTTTCTGGAACCAAACTGCGATTGAACGGTATTGGTTCAAGTCTGTAGATCAGGCTCCTGCCTGACAGCTGATTTGTCAGGCAGGAGCCTGACCTCGGCTACTGTCGTTCCTGCGATTTTGCAAAGCGACCAACGGAAGCGTCCCGGCGCGTGCCGGTTGCCACCTCAATCGGCTCACCACGCCATCGGGTCAAGGGCGAAGCCCTTGTTAAGGGGTGTACATCATTTCGGGGGCGTTCAAAACGGCCCACAGAAAATCTTCCATACGAAGTCGCCAGTCGTTGTTGAGTGCGTTGGTGGGTGGATCGCCGCGGCGCGCTTCGGCTTCTCGCTGCAGGGCCAGAGCGTTCGCCGGACCGTCGACGTGGTTCGACCAGCTCACATATCGAGTTGGTTCGTGCTTCTTTGGTTCAGGCGGAGTTCGCTGGGCTGTTGGAATGATTCGTGTGTCGTAACCTTCCGCGAGCAACTTCACGTACTGAGTTTTTTCTTCAGCGGAAGGATGCCGTGTCAGAAGTCGCAGGAAGACTCGGTCGATAAGCGTTTCCAGCGGTTGCTTTTCCAGCGCCAACTCAGTCATTTCATGACGGTTACTGAGTCGCGTCAGCCAGGTGTTCATGACACCGTTGGCGAAAATCGCGGGCTGAAGCATGTTCGGTTCGGTTTCACGAACGCTGCGGGGGTCCTGCCGAGCACCTCGCCATCCGAAGGCTGTCAGGACGCCGGCGACCGCTGAAATTCTGGGCAGCGACAGACTGGGACGGTCGCGTTCGTTGGAATCGGATGCCAGCATCCACGATCGGCGAGGTTTGCCCAGCGTGATGGCCGTCTTTAGCTCTCGAACGCTGTCGATGTCCAGACTGACTTCTTCCAGATCAAACGGCGTGCCCGTGGCGTGAAACGCGGAATCCACAATCTGTTCGGCGGTCAGTCGTCGCGGCGCGGGAGAGACATACAGGGGGCTGGTTTCCACCAGCGTTGAATCGGTGGCTCGCTGGTACGCATGCGAATTCAGAATCAGCCGAGTGATCGCTTTAACATCGTAACCGGATTCCACAAAGCGATGTCCCAGCCATCGCAGGAGATCCGGATGTGACGGAGCCGCCTTTTCCCAGTCCGACACATTCTGCACCAGGCCCCGTCCCATCAGTCGCTGCCAGATGCGATTGACCATCACCTGAGCAAACCGTTCGTTCTGCGGCGCTGTGATTAAAGCTGCAAGGCGGTCGCGATCGCTGTCCGGATGTTCAGCCAATTCTTCGGCGACGGCTGTTTCACAGAAGCGAGCGAAGGGCCACGCGGGCTGAACTTCCACGCCGGGCTTCAGGCTGACCTGAATCAACGGCTTGCGTCCGGTCTGATGCAGCCGATCATCGGGAACACTGCTCGAAGCGGGCAGCTTGACGGAACTCTGCTGCAGCATCGCGGCCAGTTGCAGCAGATCTTCCTGACTGGAAACATGAGCCGGAGCGTCGTGGCAGCGAGCACACTTCATTTCCACGCCAAGAAACGCGGAACTGACAATGATGCCCTTGGCGGCCATCGGCAGATCGTTCTGAGAAGCCGTCGCGAATCCGGCCGGGCCGCCGAAGCGTTCGCTGCCTTCCATCCGAATCAATTCCGTCACAAACAGATCAGCC
>JAGQPY010000241.1 GCA_020426485.1 Planctomycetaceae bacterium | reverse complement strand
CCAACCCCCGCGCCGCTCCCGTTGGTCGCTTAAACAAAGATGCGCGCACCGTGCGCGCATCTTACTTTGTAAGACTCTAAATGCCGCGAAGACATCTTCTTCATTGAACCCGTGGCCAACAGACCAGGCCGAGCCGGTTTTCCTCGTTCCTCGCTTTGGGCATCGGGTGAAACGAATTGTGGTTCTCCGTCTCAATCCTCTGCGCGGCGCTGTTCAGCAGATTTCGCCGATGGGGCCGATCTGCGGACGCCGTGATTCACCGTGAGTGTTTTCACTTCAATGGTGAGTTGTTTCCCTGCTTGACGCAGCACCAACGGCACGGTGTTAAACCTTGCGGGTTGTATTGATTGCACTTGTCCGGCAGGTTGATCCGATGCAGTTGATATGGCACTTTTCAACAACAATTTTGACATGTTGTCCCGACTGTTGTCAGCGGCCGAACAGCGGCAGCAGGTGATCAGCCACAACATCGCCAACGTGAATACGCCTCATTATCAGCGGCTGGAACTTCGGTTCGAAGACGCGCTGGCGGAAGAAATTCAACGTCAGCGGCGAGGCCATTCTGTCGGAAGGCCGGCCGAAACCAGCATCGGTCTGACACCGGGACTGGCGACAAGAGCGGACGGCAACAACGTCGACATTGACAAGGAAATCGGGCAACTGAACAAAAACGCACTGCTGCAGCAGACGTATCTGCAGTTGATGGGGACGGAAATTGAACAGATGAGACGAGCGATGCAGGGGCAATAGAATTCCTTGACGGTCATCGCCGTGCCGCAGCGGCATTCTCTGGAAGGTCCGTTGGCACAGCAGATTGACAGATCACCAACAGCGCTCAAAGGGCCTGAGTGCCGAAGTATCGCAGGTTTTGTGTTCAGCAGATCGGGGGCAACGGAATGTCACTCAACAAGATCCTTTCCGGCATGGAAATCAGCGCGACGGGGCTGGCGGGCGAACGACTTCGGATGGAAGTCGTGGCGAACAACATCGCCAATGCTTATTCCACGCAGACTGCGGAAGGTGGCCCGTATCGGCGCCAAAGAGTCAGTTTTCAATCGCAGATGGACCAGTTCTTTCAGGCGGGGCTGACGGAAGGAAAATCGAATCTCGGTGGTGTCAAAGTGACGGGAATTCGACCCGACATGTCGCCACTGCCTCTCGTTCACGATCCGGGACATCCTGACGCCAATGAAGATGGTTATGTGGCGATGCCCAACGTGACACTGCCGCACGAAATGGTCGACCTGATCACCGCCAGCCGAGCATACGAAGCGAACCTGAAAGCCATGGATACGTTCCGACAAATGGCGGAACAGGCATTGTCTCTGCTGCGCGGCATTGGCTGATCCGTCGCTCGACAGGTTCCTTGCTCGCCGGGAGGCTGACGATGAAATGAGGGCAGCAGGTCACAAAGGGTCTGGGTCTCTCCGGATAGCTGTGTTCACTGTGTTTCTGCTGCTTTCAAAAAGGGCAGCACACCTTTTCAGATAAGCTCGATGACTTTGCCCGTTTCGTCAATTCAGTCTGCAGCTTCGCCGCTGGCGCCGCCCGGGTCGACTTCTGTCGGCAAGAGCGGGCACCAGCTGCCGTTCGCGGATCTGGTTCGAAGTCTGGTGAATGAAACCAACAATCGGCAGGCCGATGTGGGAGAGAGTCTGAAGCAGTTAGTGACGGGCGAAACCGATAGTGTGCACGACGTGGTTCTGACGGCCTCTCAGGCGGATCTGGCGTTTCGACTGGTGATGGAAATTCGTGATCGTCTGATCGCTTCTTACCAGGAAGTGATGAGGATGCAGGTTTGATGATTCGGGCTGAGAGATACCGTTGCAGCCAGGACAGCTGATTTCGACGGTAATGTTCGGTTGACGGGCGCGATGGAATTCAGGGATGGCATTTCTTAACACACTCCGAGAACAACTGGTCACGTTGTGGCAGCGTTGGACGCTGGGACAGCGAATCGGCATCAGCGCGGCCGCCGTTCTGTGCATCGCGGCGGTGGTGGGCACGTTTCTGTGGGCGACAAGAGCCGACTATGTGGTGCTGATCAGTAACCTGACGCCTCAACGAGCCGCCGAAATCGTGGGCCTGCTGGAAACAGCACAGATTGAATCGGAACTCAATTTTTCCGGTTCGGCCGTTTCCGTGCCTCGCAGTGACGTCAGCAAAGCTCGACTGGCTCTGAAGGATGTCTGGGAACCGGGCGTGGAAGAAGACAGCAGCATGGCTGGTGCGTTTCCGGGATCGCCCAGTGAAGAAGAAGATCGACGTCGACGAGCACTCGAAGCACGTCTCGCGCGGTCCATTACTCAGATTCGCGGCATTCGTTCAGCGACCGTTCATATCAGCAAGCCGGATCCTTCGCCTTTCGTGGACGAACAGACCCCCACAACAGCCAGCGTCATCATCGATCAGGCTTCGTCCGGAGTCATCACGAATTCCGTCGCTGAAAGCATCATCAGTCTGGTCGCGCGAGCCGTGGAGGGACTCGACCCGACTGAGATTTCTCTGATGGACACGATGGGCCGACAGTTCAATGTGGCCACCGGACCGGGTTCCCACATGGATACTCAGTTCGATTATCAGCAGCGAGTCGAATTGCGACTGGCCTCCAAGGCGGAATCGATGCTGGCGCTGCTGCTCGGGCATGGCAAAGCCGTCGTGCGAGTTTCCGCGGACATTGATTTCCGGGAAACGACTCGCACGGAACTCAGCTATGACCCGGATTCCAAAGTCAAACGCAACGAAATGGTGGAAACGATTTCCCAGACCGGTGGCGTGATTCCGTCCGGAGAAACCGGCGTGGCCTCCAACGTGCTGCTGGCCGGAAGTCAGGCGACCGGTGACGGTGCTTCCTACAAACGCGAAGTCATTTCTTCGGATTATGAAAATGCCAGCGTCAATGAGATCACGCGAGACATTCCCGGCAAGGTGACTCGCCTGACCGTCGCCGCCATCGTGGACTTAAATCCTCCGGCCGCAGATCCCAATGCTGATCCGGCAGCAGCCCCGCCTGCTCCCGCGATCGATCCGGCGCAGGTCGAAGCCATCATTCGACAGGCTGTCGGCTACGACGAAGCTCGCGGCGATGAAATTCAGGTGATGAACGCCACGCTGCTGCCGGAGTTTCCAGACGAAGCAGTTCCGACCGTTGTGACGCTGTGGCAGCAGTATGAACCCATGATTCAGACGCTGGTCACCATGGGTATTGCGGGCATCGCGTTTCTGATGGCCTTTCTGATGCTGAAGCGAATGACTCCGGTCATCGTCAAGGAAACATCCACCGAACAACAAATGTCGCTGGACGAAGTACAGCGGCTGTCAGAACTGTCGCAGCGAACTCGAGACAATTCGGAGATCGCCGCAAAGATCCTCGCCGCGTGGCTGGGAGCCGAACAGGAATCGGAAAATAACACGCAGGAATCAGCCGGTCAGGCTCGACGACCACCCGGTCGGACACCACGAGCCGCCTGAACGTGACGTTCGCCATTCAATGATCAGGAATCTTCAGACACCGCACCAAGCCATCAACTGTGATTGATCGACAGCAACAATCCGTGGAACTTCTGAAACTGCTCGGCGAAGAAACCGCCGAAGCGGTCCTGGCGCATTTGCCGTCGGAGTTTGCGGATCTGTTGCGAGCAGAACTGGCTGCTGACCAGCCGGTTCACAAGGTGAAGCTGCAGGACAAGCGAGCCATTCTGGAAGATTTTGAGTGGTTCTTTGACTATGCACTGAAAACAAAACCGCCCGAACCTTCTGTGTTTGAAGAACCTGAGGAAGACGAGGCCGACGACGATGGCGAAGAGGAAGAAAAAGAAATCGTTCTGACCGGCAATGCGATGCACGATCTGACGCTGCTCAGCATTCACCAACTTTCCGGCGCGCTGGAAAGTGAGCAGCCGCGAACGATTGCGATTCTGCTGAACAGCATGTCTCCGCAACTGGCGGCCAATGTGCTGAGTCTGTTTCCGGATGAACTTCGACAGTCGATTGCACGACAGTTGCTGAAAGAACAAGACGCGCCGCAACTGCTGGTGGAACGAATTGCCAGAGCGACCGTGCAGCGAGCCATCACTCTTCCGCAGGGACCAAAAGACCGCCGCGATCATGTCGATCGTCTGGCGGAAGTCATTCGGGAAGTGCCGAAGTCGTACCGCAAGGAAATGATGGCCGCCATCGAAGAAGAAGATGCCGATCTCAGCGCTGCACTGCTGAAGAAGCTGTATCGATTCGAAGACATGAAGACGCTCGATCCGCATCTGGTGCAGAAAGTTCTGGGCGAAATTGATGGCACGACTCTGACCACAGCCATGTTCGGAGCTGATCAATCCGTCATTGATGCAGTTCTTGGAAACCTTTCACGACGAGCACGACAGACCATCGAAGAAGAACTGCAGTTTATGTCGCGTGTTCCGGAATCGAAGGTCCGGATGGCTCGGGATACGGTGGCAGAACTCATCGGCAAACTGGATCAGGAAGGCGAATAACTCATGCGGATGGCAATCGACAGGCACAGCGGCACATCCCGGGCTCCGAAAGTACGTGACTGCATCCTGACCGCCGACAGACATCAGGGACAATCGATCGTGGCGAGTTCTCCGCGCAAACCACAACGGAACCAATCAACAGACTCTCAACGAACAAATCGATCCGAACGTCAGGAACACTGGTTTCACCGGCGTTCCGATCAACGAGTGAACACATGACGACCTCCATTTCTCAACGGACCGACATTTCACCGGATGCAGCAGCAGCTTCCGGTGAATTTTCTGCTGCGCGGATCGGGGCAGAAGCCGAGGCGCAGGCTGCGTACAGCTTTGTGAGAGTCACGCTGCAGCAGTCGCCGTCGGGGGTACGCATTGTGCGTTCCGGACCAAAACCCAAACCGGCTCCCCCCAAAGGGCCGACTCCGGAAGAACAACAGGCGGCGGCTCGTGCGGTGGAGGAACAGAACGAACGACTGACTCAGCAGCTCAACTATCTGCAGGAACTGCTCAACAGTGTCGGCGGGGCGGTGGAAGATCTGCAGCAGCAGCATCGCGCCAGTCTGACGGAAATGCAGCAGGCAGCGGTTGAACTCTCTGTCGTAGCCGCGTCCTGGATTGTCGGAGCTGCGATCGATGCCGACATGTTTGCGGTGGATGATCTGGTCGCACAGATGGTGGCTCAGCTGCATCGAGAACAGCCGATTCGCATTTTTCTGAATCCGGACGACGTAACACTGCTGGAACATCTGCGGAACAGTTCGGACGTTCCACAGTTTGCCGCGGCAGAAGTGGAATTCGTGCCGGAGCCCGCGCTGGCTCGCGGAATCTGTCGAGCGGAATCGTCGCGAACAACATTGATGACGGACATGGATGACCGACTGGCGGAGATCCGCCGAATCTGGATGGAGAACCTCAATGACACTCAGGCTGAACGTCGAACAGATGACCCGTCTGGCCGGCGATTCCGCCGCTTTCCGGACCGTCGGCACACTGCGTAGCGCGCGAGGCTTATTGCGTGCTTCACTGCCGGCTGCGGTCGGCGAAGCATGTCGCCTGCGTCTGCCATCCGGTGCTGCTCTGACGGCCGAAGTGGTGGGATTTGACGACCACGAATCTCAATTGATGTGCTACGACAGCACCGCCGGACTGCGGCCCGGGCTGGAAGTCATGGCTCTGGGACGACGACGTTCCGTCCCGATCGGCAGCGCGCTGCTGGGACGAGTCATCGACGGCATCGGACGTCCGGTGGATGGAAAAGGACCACTGCGCACGCTGCAGTCACGTTCCGAAGAAGCGCGGGTTCCGGAAGCGTTGAATCGGATTCGTATTGAAGAGCCGCTGACGACCGGTCAGCGAGTCATTGACGGACTGATCAGCGTTGGTCGAGGACAACGGATCGGGTTGTTTGCCGGCAGCGGTGTCGGAAAAAGTACGTTGATGGGGGAAATTGCCCGCGGAGCCAACGCTGACGTCAACGTGATCGTGCTGGTGGGCGAACGTGGCCGCGAAGTGAAGCCTTTTATCGAAGACTGTCTGGGTGATGCCGGAATGCAGCACTCGGTGGTAGTCGTTGCAACTTCAGATCAAACGCCGCTGATGCGCATCAAAGCCGTGTTGACGGGAGTCACCATCGCGGAAAGCTTCCGTGATGAAGGCAAAGACGTGCTATTTTTTCTGGACAGCATCACACGTCTGGCGATGGCTCAGCGCGAACTGGGACTGCTGCTGGACGAACCACCGGGAAGCCGCGGTTATCCACCGTCCGTGCAGTCGCTGATGGCCAGTGTTCTGGAAAGACTGGGAGCCGGTTCGACAGGGACCATCACCGGACTGATTACCGTTCTGGTCGAAGGCGATGACATGGATGAACCCATCGCAGATGCCGCGCGAGGCATTCTGGATGGTCACATTGTGCTCAGCCGCAAACTGGCCACGTCCAATCACTTTCCGGCCGTCGATGCTTTGGAAAGTATCAGTCGAGTCTTTCGGGACGTGACGGATACCAGCCACCAGAACAATGCCGGAAAGGTGCGACGGATCATGGCGACCTATCGGGACATGGAAGATCTGATTCAGATCGGTGCCTACAAGACCGGAACGTCGGCTCAGGTGGATCGAGCCATCCAGTTGATGCCGGCCGTCAGAGTGTTTCTGCAGCAGTCCGTGAACGAAGTGTCCACGTGGGAGGAAACTCAACAGCAACTCAAAGCTCTGGGCGAAGCCTGGCCTTATTGATCGGAGCAGCATCAGCCATGAAACGATTTCATTCCCGAGTCGAATCGCTGCATCGTGTGCGCGAACAGACCGAAAAACTGGCTCGACTTTCGGCGGCCGTCAGTCAGGCTCAGAAACACGAAGCCGATCAACAGGTGCAGCAGACAGAACGTGAAATTCAGGAACTCTCGCAAATGGCGGCTCAGAATTTCGGAGTCGGCTGTTCGTCCACTCTGATGCAGTCCGTTATGGCCGCGATGGCTCACAGTCAGCAACAGCTTGGGGAAAACCGACAGCAACAGGAACAGGCAGAATTGGAACTGACCGCCGCCATTGAACGAGTCGCGGAGGCTCAGAAGGACGTGCAGGTGGTGGATCGGTTTCAGGAACGAGAATTTCGGCAGCACCGACAGCGCCAAATGGTGGACGAAGAACACGTTCGCACGGAATCGTCTTCTCGCCGTCACGCTCGAAGGACAAAACCGCACGGAAATGCGACGACGGAAGCCGAGTCACACACAACAGGTGAACAACGATGAAAAAGATGCTCATGCTGGGCGGGTACGGCCTCGTGATCCTCGGCATTTCCGCCGGAGGAACATGGTATCTGCGTTCACAGGAACTGGCCAAACAGATGGCGGAAGAGAATGTTCCGGACACACTGACGCCTTCAGCCGAGAGCCTCGCCACTCCCGTCGATATGACTCAACCGGTGCCTCCCGAACGAGAAAAGGAACTGCCGGTGGCCGTTCGTCCCGGTGAAATGAGCGTTGAGGAAATTGTGCGGTACGGACTGGGCCTGAAGTCTCGTGAAGCCAGCATTCGCGAACGCGAAGAGGCTCTGCAGCAGACCGAAGCTCGGCACCGGCTGGTGCTGGCAGATATCGATGGTGAACAGAAAGAAATCGAAGGCCTCGTCGCTCAGGCTCGCGATCAGCGAACCGCTACCGAGCAGCTTCTGGCGATGGCTCAGAAGGAACGCCTGCAAACGGAACAACTGCTGCGCGATCTGAACGATCAGCAGAAGAAGGCCGATGTGGAACGCGAACGATCAGACAAGGCCGGCAGCAGTGGAAGCGTGCCGGATTTACAGGTCGATCGAGCGGCCAATGTCAAGAAATTCTCCGATGTGGTGGCCGGTCTGAGCCCCGAAGTGGCTTCCAAAATGATGCGGGAATTCGCCAACGATGGAAAGATCGACATGGCTGCGGAGATCCTTTCGACTCTGGAAGAACGCAAGGCGGCTGCGATTCTGGATGCGATGAATGATGAAAAGCTGGTGGCCGAATTCGCGGAGAAGTTTCTGGAACTCAGGACCAAAGTGAAGGTGGCCAAACAGCGGTAAGACTGCCGCCGATGGCGATCAAACCTGACCACTGAACAGACAATGGATTGAATCAACGGCACGGCCGGATCGGCGCTGCGAATACAGCAACGTCAATCGGCAGACGCCGCGGGGAGAAGCAGAGCATGGATACTCTGGAAGTTGTGGAAATCGGGCGAGACCTGCTGGTCACCACGATGTGGCTGTCCGGGCCGCCCATCATGATCAGTCTGATCGTCGGTTTGATGATCAGCATCTTTCAAACGGTCACCAGCGTTCAGGAACAAACCCTGTCCTTCGCCCCACGC
>JAGQPY010000240.1 GCA_020426485.1 Planctomycetaceae bacterium | reverse complement strand
GACCTGCACTTCGTATACATTGTCGTTCTTGGAATCTGCCGGGGTTTCAAAATCCGGTGCCGAAACAAAATTCAGCTCACCCGATGTGGCGTCGATCGAAAACAAAGCCTGATCCGCTCCGCCGCTGACTGAATACGTCAGAGTCTGAGCTGGAACGTCTTCATCCGTGGCTGTGACTGTGAGAACAGTCGTCTGATTTTCTGAAACATTGACTGTGCCAACACTGGTGATTTGGGGCGACTCATTCACATTAACAACTGTGACTTCAATGTCCTGGACTCGGAACAGATTCTCAGCTCCGTTTTCGGTGACCGTGACCTGCACCTCATAAATGTTGTTTGTATCGGCATCGGTCGGGTCTTCGAAATCCGGAGCCTCATGAAAAGTCAACTCGCCTGTAACGGCATCAATCATGAAATGCGACTGATCCGCTCCGCCGGAGATTGAATACGTCAACGTCAGATTGGCAGCATCTTCGTCAACGGCCAACACGGTGAATACAGGTGCCACGTTTTCCTCAACGTTCACCGAACTGCCGCTGGTGATGACGGGGGGATCGTTTACGTCTGTGACTGTGACGGAAATGTCCTGTACGTCGGTCAGATTTTCGCTGTCAGTCACGATGACCTGAACGTCGTATACATTGTTGCCGCCGGTGTCCGCTGGGTGCTCGAAATTCGGAGCAATCCTGAAGGCAAGTTCGCCCGAGTTCTCATCAATCGAGAACAGCGTCTGATCCGCGCCGCCACTGATTGAAAAAGTGAGTGTCTGAACCGGAATGTCTTCGTCCGTGGCAGTGACCGTCGTAACGAACGTCTGGTTTTCAGAAAGACTCACGGCATCAGTCGCATCGATCCCGCTGGTGATGACAGGGGCGAAGTTTGTGCCAATCACACGGCTCAGATTTTGTTCGGTAAAGACGACATTTCCAGCCGGTCCCACAGCGACGAACAGAGGGACGCTCAACTGCAGATCTGTCAACAACTCGCCGTCGCGGACGACAACATTCGAGCCCCCACCGGCCACGATGTCGATGCTGTCGTCCGGGTAGACTCGGACGATCTGTCCGCGATCTCCAAAGTACACGATGCCCGTGGCGTCCACTGCCACGCCCTGAGGAATGATGAGTGCCAGATCGTTTGAGAATTCGCTGCCATCCCAATCGACATCGTTGCCGCCGCCGGCCACGATTTCAATGTTACCACTGGGCAGCACTCGCACGACGCGGCCTCGGCCACGATCAGCGAAGTACACATTCCCGGCCGAGTCAACGTCCACACCCAGAGGGATATTCAGACTGAGATCAGTTGCCACTTCGGTGCCATCCCAGTCAACATCACTGCCGCCGCCCGCAATAATATCAATACTGCCGTCAGTGTTGACCCGGACGATTCGATCTCTCACGGCGTCTGCAAAATACACGTTCCCCTGAGTGTCCACCGCAACACCGCCGGGAGCACCAATGTCCAGATCGGTGGCGTTTTCGCTGCCGTCCCAGTTGGTATCAGCGCCACCGCCTGCGACGATGTCAATGCTGCCGTCGGTGTTGACTTTGACCACGCGGTGAGCATTCGTGTCTCCGAAGTACACGTTCCCATCGCCGTCAACTGCGACTCCAACTGGATTACCCACTGCGAGATCGCCCGCGTTTTCACTTCCATCCCAACTGGTGTCGGAACCGCCGCCAGCCACAACATCAACGGAGCCATCCGAATTGACCTTTAAGATTCGATTGCGGCCTGAGTCGGCGAAGTAAACGTTCCCCTGAGCATCAATCGCAACGCCCTGGACAGTCTGAAGATCCAAATCGCTCGCCAGCTCGCTCCCGTTCCAATCCTGATCTGCACTTCCGCCGGACAGAACGAGATCGATGCTGCCATTTGCCAGGACTTCCACGACTCGCTGACGACCAAAATCGACGAAATAGACATTCCCGAAGGCATCAACCGTGACGCCGCGTGCATCAATCAGGCTTAGATCGACAGCATTTTCGTTGCCATCCCATGCCGTGTCGCTGCCACCGCCTGCCACGATTTCGATGCTGCCGTCGGTCAGCACTCTGACAACACGGTCCCGAACTTCATCAGTAAAATAGACATTTCCGGTGGCATCCACAGCGACATCGGTCGCCGACCCGAGACTGAGATCACCTGCGTTCTCATTGCCATCCCATGTCGAGTCGCTGCCGCCGCCTGCCACAATCTGAATGCTGCCGTCGGTGAGAACTCGAACAACGCGGTCACGCCCCTGATCCGCGAAGTACACGTTTCCAGCCGAGTCCACGGCTACTCCGTTCGGAAAACTCAGGCTCAGATCACGGGCACCTTCACTCCCGTCCCAGACACCGTCCAGACCGCCACCGGCGATCAAATCGATTGTGCCGTCCGCTTTCACTTTCACCAAACGCTGGCGACCCATATCTGTGAAATACACATTGCCGACATCATCAACCGCCACGCCACGCGGAAGATCCAGACTCAAATCAGCCGCGTTTTCGCTGCCGTCCCAGGCAACATCACTTCCACCGCCAGCCACGATCTCGATGCTGCCGTCAGCCGACACTTTCACGATGCGTTTTTGGCCTTCATCGGAAAAGAAAAAATCACCGGCCGAATTGACCGCGAAGGCAACCGGCGTCACCAGTCTGAGATCCGTTGCCAACTCACTTCCATCCCAGTCGGAATCACTACCTCCGCCGGCCACTGTTGAAATGGTTCCATCCGGAGAAATTCGCAGAACGCGATCCAGAGCAGAGTCGACCAGATAAACATTTCCTGAACTGTCGACCGCAGTTGCCTGTGGCCCTGGCGTTGCTACTCGGTCTCCCGAAGCTGAGCCGCCAGCAATCACGTCTATTGCCACGTTGCCTCGGCGAATAAAGATGCGGTCGTCTTCAACTTCACCATCGGAAGCTTCACCACCAACGTCAGTTGCCGTCAGAGAATCCGTCGTGAGTCGCAATCGCACATAGCTCTGGCCCGGAACAACATCCGGACCGCTTCCACCAAGGTTTCCCCAGGTCAAAATCGCTGACATGTCGCCGTCAGCGACTGTCGCCGTGGCAAACTCATCGGCTTCGAATGTGCCATTGCCATCAAAGTCGATCCACGCACCCAGGTTCGCGTTGCCACCCGTTGAATTGGTCAGCGACACAGTCACACTGTATGAAGTCGATGCATTGGAAAGCAGGTCGAAAGACGTCACTCCGTCTTCGTCGTCACCGACATTTCCTTCTGAATCATCGTCCAGAGCGTCACCGACCTTTCCGTCATCTACTCCATTCGAGAAAGCGTCTGGTTCACCGTCCGGCGGTGTCGTTCCGAGATATAGATCACCGGAAAAATGATGCCTTGGCCCATCAGAAGCCAGCAGGGTGTGATAACTGTCCGGAGCGTCTCCAAAATCCGGATACGGGACCTCACTAACGAGCAAGTCGAGCCTCGGATCAGTAAAGACGATGTTGCCTGCCGGAGCAACAGCAATGTACTCCGGGGCATGAAACACAACGTTCGTCAGCAGGTCGCCGCTTTGTACGCCGAGCTTACTGCCGCCACCTGCAACAATTTCGATATGCCCGTCAGGCAACACTTTGATCACACGACCGCGGTAGTCTTCTGTGAAGTAGACATTTCCGAATCCATCAACTGCGACTCCGTTTGGACCACCTGACCCAAGATAGAGGTCGGTCGCCAGTTCGGTGCCGTCCCAGTCAGAATCGCTTCCCCCGCCGGCAATCACATCAATGGAGCCATCCGGGTTTACCTTGATGAGCTGATGTTCATTGATATCAGAAAAGTAAACTTCCCCGTTCCTGCCGACAGCCACGCCGTGCGGAAAATCCAGGCTAAGATCAGTCGCAACTTCAGAACCATCCCACGCTGTGTCGGCACCACCGCCTGCCACAACATCAATGCTGCCGTCCACATTGACTCGAACCACACGACTGCGACTGGAGTCTGCAAAATACACGACACCGCCCTGATCCACCGCAACTCCTCTGGGAGTTCCCAGGCTCAGGTCACTGGAAGTTTCTGATCCATCCCAGTCCGTATCGCTTCCGCCGCCGGCGACGATATCGATACTGCCGTCGAGATTGACTCTGACGACCCGCTGTCGAATGGCATCCGCAAAGTACACATTACCCACAACATCAACTGCCACACCATGCGGAAAATTCAGACTCAGGTCGGTGGCGTTCTCGCTGCCATCCCAAACCATGTCGGTTCCACCACCGGCCACAATGTCGACGCTGCCGTCGTGGTTCACTTTCACCAGGCGATCACGACCATCATCGGCAAAATAGACCGCACCCGTTCCGTCCACAGCCACACCAACGGGTGACAGCAGACTGAGGTCTGACGCCTTCTCACTTCCGTCCCAGTCAAAGTCTAAACCTCTGTCGACCAGCAGCCGAATACTGCCATCCGAATTGACTCTCACCGGAGTGCGCGAAATGCCGTCCGTGAAGTACACACTCCCCGTTGCGTCGGCGGCCAGGCTTGTCGGTGAGGAAAGTGCCAGATCCAATGCATTTTCATTTCCAACCCAATCGGAATCCGTCCCACCTCCCGCCGTCAGGTTGATGCTTCCGTCAGAGTGAACCTGAACGATACGACGTCGACCAAAGTCTAGGAAATACACACCTCCACTACCATCGATGACAACGTCGTATGGCTGAACAAGACTCAGGTCCGTCGCATTTTCAGTGCCGTCCCAGGTGGTGTCGGAACCACCACCTGCCACGATGTTGATGCCTCCGCCCGGAAGGACCTGCACAACCCGATCGCGAACTCTATCCGTGAAATAGACATTTCCGGCATCGTCCACGTCGACTCCGCGAGGATCATCCAAGCTCAGATCCGTTGCGTTTTCACTTCCGTCCCAATCAATGTCAGCTCCGCCGCCCGCCACGATGTCGATGGTGCCATCCGTGTTGACTTTCACGATGCGATCTCGGCCGGAATCGGCGAAGTAAAGGTTGCCGGCAGAATCCACTGCCAAGCCCTGAGGAATGCTCAGGCTGAGATCCGACGCCATCTCGCTCCCATCCCAATCCGTATCGCTGCCTCCTCCAACGACCAGCGTAATCTGACCGTCGATCCCCACTTCAACGATGCGTGCATGCGCGTAGTCCGCAAAGTAAACATTGCCGGCATCATCGACAGCAACGCCGCTGACAAAGTTGAGAGCGATGTCTGTCGCCATGTCGCCGTCATTCCAATTCGAATCCGTTCCGCCACCCGCGACGACGGAGACGGTGTCATCCGCAGCATATTTCACGACGCGGCGCAGTTTGGTGTCGGACACGTAGAGATTCCCCGCCCCATCCAAAGCGCTGAAACCAGGGTTTGCTGTCGCGACATTCGGTACGATGGAACTGCCACCAGCGATCAGTTCAATGATTCCCGTCGCCAGCAACGTCCGGTCTTCCAGATGATCCGTCTGACAGAGTCGAAGATCACGCGGACTGCTTTCTGTACGACTACGTGCGATGCGGCCACGTCGTTGTCGTCGGGAATCGGAGTGTGATGCTGAGAAGCTTCCGGAAAGCCAGTGAGGCAATTTCATGATGGGTTCCTGGTGCCGACGAGTCCTGAACAGCTGGAAGGCCTCAGAGCAGTCCTTGAACCCAGTCTGTTCGCAACATGGCCCCTCGTTTGTGGTCATGCATTGCGGCAACCGGCGTCGAAGCTAAGCGATTCGTGAAAAGTATAAGGCGGGACATTCAGTGCTTCACACTGCCCCTTACCTGCACACGATCGTCATCGTTCCTCTGAAGACACATCCCCGTATATGGCCTGCCCGCACACTATGGCCAGCTCGGAAGCGTGAGACAAGTATTCCCCCGAATCATCAACGCCACTTTTACTGACTTACATTTTTACAACACCAGTAGGTTGACACAGCAATCACCATTTGCACAGCCTCTACCTCAAGCCGCTTCGGCAAAGAACGAGCGGTTGGCGCTGGTTCGACCAGTGTCTCCTGGAAATCCGATCGCCTCGTAAAGGTCGCTGGCCGAAGCGTTGATCCAAAGTTTTGGTGTCCTGCGGAGGGAAATCCTCGCACACTGCCGATGATTTTTATCCGGCACTGGTCCACCTACAATTCAACAAGTTCAACGCAGCGTGTCGCTCAACCGACCAGGAACAGTATCTCGGCGGTGCAACGTTGCTGTGGCGGATCGCCAGCCGAGCCCAAAAAACTGATGCAATGTTCCCATGGCGGGAAATGCAGTTCTTTGCATGACATCCTGCAATCCGTTGCCGAATCACTTTGCCGACAGCACCTGTTCCTCCCGAGACGTCACTGATGATTGAACCTGCTTCTCCCTTTTCATTCGGCCTGTGGCGAGTCTCGATCGGGGTGCTGGCTGCTCTGAGTATCAGTTCCTTTGCGCTGTCGGCTTGGCTGCTGTCGGATCTTCCGCGAGAGCAGGAGATTCTTGAGCGAATCGCGAAGCATTTGCCTGCGGAGGATCTGCCTCAGGTCAGAGAACTGACCAGCGAAATGCAGCTGCAGTCGCGTTTATTGCTGCTGCTGGTGGTCAACCTGTCCGGTTCGGCCATTGCTCTGACGCTGCTGGCTCGGGGCTATGTGCGAAGCGAACGTCATCTGAGGCAGGTGCATGTGCAGGCGGAAGACATTCTGGCCAGCCTGAACCAGGGCGTGATCACCACCGATCTGGACGGCCGGATTCTGAACATCAACCCCAAGGCACAGGAATTGATCGACGAGCCGGAAATTGGAACTGCATTTGCATTGAGCAATCTGCAGTCGGCTCACCGGCCGCTCGACGAAATGCGGGTCGCATTGCTGCAGGGACAGGCGGTTGAAGAACAGCAGTACTGTGCGGAACAAAAGCACCACCTTCGTTACCTGCGTGCGGGGTGCAGTGTTTTGCGGGATCACAACAGGCAACCGGCGGGCGTCGTCATTCATCTTCGAGATGTGACGGACAAGACATTGTTGCAGCAGAGGATTCTTCGAATGGAACGCTACATGGGTCTCGACTCGCTGGCGGCAGGTCTGCAGCATGAAATCAAAAACCCGCTCAGCGCTTTGGCTTTGCACGTTCAGCTACTGAAGGAAAGTCTTTCCCAAAACAGCGGCGACAAAGAAGCCATCAGTGAAAGCATGGAGGTTTTGGGAACAGAGGTTCATCGAATCACGCGAGTCCTGGAGAGCTTTCGGGACTTTGCTTCCGTTCGAGATCTGAACCTGGTGCTGACCGATGTGCGTCTGGTGATCGAACGGATTCTGAAACTGACCAATGTGGAAGCCAACAGCCTTGGCATTCAGGTGAAGTTCAACTTCTACCGCGAGACGGATTTCTCTGTACGAATCGATACAACTCGGCTGGAACAGGTCCTGCTGAATCTGATCGTCAATGCGTTCGCCGCGATGCCGGATGGCGGCGAACTGACGGTTGAGCTGTCAAAGGACGATGAATGGCTGACCATCAGCGTCGGCGACACGGGCTGTGGAATTCCCGAGGAATTTCAGGACAAAGTCTTCGATCCCTATTTCACGACCAAAGCCACCGGAACCGGAATGGGGCTTGCACTGTGCCACAAGGTCGTGCGCCAGCATTCCGGAACCATCGATTTTGTTACCAGCCCGCAGGGAACCGTCTTCACCATTCAACTTCCATCAAACGGCTGACGGTACGGAAGAGCAGACAAAGCATGACCAATGATCCCTTTGCGATTTTGATCGTCGATGACGAACCGAACATTCAGTCGGGACTAAGACGAGGTTTGGCGGAGGAAGCCGATGTGATCGATACCGCCGGCAACGCGGAAGACGCGATCACAAAGTTTCGCACAACCGCGTATTCACTGGTGATCGCAGATGTCCGTCTGCCCAGTGCCATCAGCGGTCTGGAACTGATTGAGCAGATGCTGCGTCTGCGACCTCAAACGACCGCCATCGTCATTACGGCTCATGGAACGGTGGAGACCGCCGTCGAAGCCATGCGGCTGGGAGCGTTCGATTTTATCACCAAGCCAATCGATCTGGATCTGATCCGACAGCAGGTCAGAAAAGCGCGTGAACATCATGCTCTGCTGCGAGAGAATCGTCGACTGAGGAATCAGTTGGCCAATGCCGGTGAAGTTTCCGGCATCATTGGCAACTGCAGTTCGATGCAAAGCCTGCTGCATCAGATTCGACAGGTCGCTGCCACAGACGCGACCGTGATGATTCAGGGGGAAAGCGGCACCGGCAAGGAACTCATCGCCGAAGCCATCTGGAAGCACAGCCAGCGCGCGGAAGAAGCCTTCCTCACAATCAATTGCGCGGCGATTCCCGAAACCATCCTGGAAAGCGAACTCTTCGGACATGA
>JAGQPY010000023.1 GCA_020426485.1 Planctomycetaceae bacterium | reverse complement strand
CAGGACATCCCCCAACCGTTCACACTATGGTTTCCCATTGGGAGGACGCTGTGCACATCATGATAGTTGTGCAGGGCCAGACCAATCTGTTTCAGATTGTTCTTACAACTGCTGCGACGGGCAGCTTCACGGGCCTGCTGCACGGCTGGCAGCAGCAAGGCAATCAGCACGGCGATGATCGCAATGACCACCAGTAGTTCAATCAACGTGAAACCATGTCTCTTTCGGCTTCTTCGGAAACGCATGAGTCGACTCTCCATTCGGGTGAACGCGATACTGACGACGGTCAGCATGCTGTCTTTGTTCAAAATCGTCTCGCCTGCGTGCAGCAAACCATCAGGCAAATGGCGTGCCGACATCCGAGGACGAAGCATCCCTCTGCATTCATCATCGAAGTCGTCAGGCAATCCGGACCGCTGTCTCGAATCACCGCACGCTCACCTTTCCGCGTCTCCAATAGCGTCGCCGGGCTGCATTTCTTCTGTCCCGAAATCAGGTCATCGCGGAATGGGAATGACAAAGCAGAGCGACATCTCTTCTACCATCCGAAAAATGTGGATGGCCGCACGGATGGCTTCTTCTCAGTGAGACTGGCCGGCACCGATCACCGATGACACATTTCGTGAAGTGACAGTTACTGCAGCATCTTCGCTCAGTCCGTGTGCAGGTCAGCGAAGCCGCATTCCGGCGGGGCTGCCACGGTTGGTCGACTTGCTCACCAATACTCGAATGCTATGTTGCTGCCTCTGGTCACTGTTTACGAAATTCAACAGATCACGACGTTCAACAAAGCAGGTTCTTGTCATGCAGACCATCGATTGCGAAGTTCTTCATCGCCCTGACTCTTCGGCTCTGAAGTTTCTTCCGGAAGGCCCGTATTCCCTTGGCCCCGGACGATTCAGCTGGGTCGCCATCCAACATGGTGCGGATTCACGCTGCGGCTCAATCAACATCTTTGACTCCGTTGAAGAAAAATGCGGCTCCTGGGAACTGCCGGGACGACCGGGATTCGCCTTTCCCACAGATCGTGAAGGCGTCTTTATCACCGGAGTCGAACGCAGTCTGGGTCTATTTGACACCAACAGCGGTCAATGGAGCCCGCTGCTGAACGACATTGACCACGAGGTCAACAACACCATCGTGAACGACGGCGTGGTCTTCGACGGACATCTGATCTTTGGATGCAAAGATCTGGAATTCAGCACCAAAAAGGCGGGGCTGTATCTATGGCGAGCCGGCGATTCGCAGCTCATTCGACTGAGAAACGACCAGATCTGCTCCAATGGCAAGGCCGTGCAGCGAGATTCCGCGGGCACACTTCATCTGCTGGACATTGATTCGCCCGAAAAACGGATCACCAGCTCGGTGCTGGATCCGGAACAGGGGTCACTTGGGCCACAATCAGTAGTTGTCGATCTGTCCGCAGAAGAAGTCTTTCCCGACGGCATGATCCTGACCCCGGACGGCCGTAGTCTGATCGTTGCATTGTACGACCCGGGAGATCCGGATGCCGGTGTTGCTCGCCGGTATGATCTTGAATCCGGTGCTCTGCTGACCGTCTGGCGATGCCCCGGTTCGCCCCGGGTGACCTGTCCGCAACTGGTTCAGTTCGACGGAAAGGTGCGACTTGTACTGACGACGGCCATCGAACACATGACACTCGATCAGCAAACACGACATCCCAACGCGGGGTGCCTGTTCGTGGGTGAGACCGACTTCGATTCGATTGGAGACCAGCCCTCCTTCTCGCTGCATGACGGCCTCTGAAGTATCAGTGATCCCCCCAATGATGGCCAGGCTGTGGTGCATTTTTGAAATGCCCACTTCGAACAAGACCGGGACAGGCACTCTTCCCGACAGGTATTTTTCTGGGTTTCTGCCCCTTCCGGGAGCCAGTCTCCGATATGCCAGTTCTTCTGAGGACTCGAACTTCGGCCCCGCAACTCTGCGGACCCGATCTCTGAATGCTCACGAAGGCACTGACTTTGCCTTGCTTTTGATCAGACCGAATGGTCTTCAGGTCCGAAATGGTTCGTTCGGAAGGCTGAACTTTGCTCTCGCAAGCGGACTGCCCGCTTAGTGAACAAAAGTGCATCTGCGCTGAGCGTGCATGCCCTGAAATCAGAAGCAGCGTTCGGTCAGGAGATCCCCGCCGAATGATCTGCAAACCCTCGGCTTTCGGCTTTCTCAGAATTCGGGTTCGCACACATGTGATCTGGCCGACGCACTGAATGTTTCGCCCGATAACGCAGCGCAGACAACGTCATCACGACTGACACTCGGCCGGTTGCGCCACCGACTGCACGCTTCCGATTCTGCTGATGGCACGCCATGTGCGATGCAGGTCTCAGCACTTGGTGCCTTCGGCAAACAGTCCAGTTTGTCGCACGTCGCGATTGAGGCCTCATCCGCGACGTTCGTCCGCTGTTGGTGACATGCCGATGCCGACTGTTCGTCTCTTTCAAAAGGAAGCTCACATGACCCTTCGTCGCCGTCAGCGCGGCTTTACGCTGATCGAACTACTTGTTGTGATTGCCATCATTGCCATTCTCATCGCCCTGCTTCTTCCCGCGGTGCAACAGGCCCGTGAAGCGGCACGACGAACTCAATGTAAGAACCACCTGAAACAATTCGGGCTTGCCCTGCACAATTACCACGACACCTTCAATCTGTTTCCGTATGGCCACCAGCAGGAACTTTATTTGGGACAAACGAAACGCCGCGATTGCTGGTTTCAAAGGATTCTTCCGTATCTGGAAGAAGCAAATCGTTACAACACCTACGAAGGCTATCCGAAGGTGAATGTGTACGAAGGAGAGTACATTCATCGGATTACGAACAAGGACATTGTCGGTCCGATTGCCACAGCATCCTGTCCGTCAGATCCGAATTCCCCGGGATTTGGTGGCAACGGTGGTCAGGTCGCCTTCCAGAGCAACTACGCTGTCTGTGCTGGTGTCGGACAGACGGCAACCATCAATCAGGCGAACGCAACGATCACCGTCTCCAACATGAACACAACCAACACACGAACGACCGGGATGTTCTATATGAACTCCAGTACCGGTTTTAAGTCCTGCACAGATGGTTCGTCCAACACACTGCTGGTCAGCGAAGGAATCATCCGAGGCAACGGCGTCAGTGCTTGGGGTGAACTGGGAGGACACTGGGGCGGTGCTCCTCATGGCGCCTTTGGATTTTCAACGGCAGAGTCGCCCAACACTTCCGTTCCCGATCGAGTTTACAGCTGCAAAGCTACATCGTTGCCGGGAGCTCCCAACAACGCACCATGTAAGAATGGAAATGCAGGAGGCCTTGCCGGTCGCTGGAACTTTGCACGCAGCTTTCACGTTGGTGGTGTTCAATACACACTGGCGGACGGCTCTGTCGGATTTGCCTCAGACAACATCGATCGCCAGACATGGATGAAACTGGGGCACATCAACGATGGTCTTACGATTGGAGAATTCTGATGAACGCCAATCCACTCTACTACGTAACGGTTCCAATCAGAAGGAACGATCTGATCTCCGCGTCGCGCCGTGGGTCTTCCTGGTCTGGTGCATACCATACTGCCTGCCTTGCCCTGGTCATGTCGCTGGCTGGCTGCAACTCCGCACCGGAAGGACCAGTGACATTTCCGGTCTCGGGCACGGTGACATTCGATGGCAGCCCGGTTGCCGAAGGCCGAATCCAGTTTCGCCCGACGTCCGGCACTCAACAGGCCTACTCCGCCGAGATTCGGGAAGGCAGGTATCAGCTTGATTCCGAACCCGGTTCGGCAACGGTTGAAATCACGGCTTCTCGACCAATTCCCGGCAAGTTTGACACGTCAAACCCGGACGATGAACCGCAGCCAATCGGTGAGATGTACATTCCCGCGAAGTACAACTCACAGTCGACTCTGGTGGCAGAAGTTTCGCCGACGGAAACCAATGAAATTCCGTTTGACCTGACTTCGAAATAGCGACGACTTGTCGTGCTGCCGATGCACCATTAACCAGGGCTGCCCTTTCCCCTCAGGGCTGCCCTGGTTACATCTGCGTTTGGCGAAGATCCGAATGACGGTCGACGATGTGGCGCTGGCATCGTGAAGATCATGGCGAATGACGGCGGTTTACGTTTGACTACTTCGCGGATTCGTCGGGCTGCATTGGTCCGTTTGTGATGCCCGGTCGCCACAGGACGTCTTCCGTACCGTTGCGATTGGCTGTTCGAGCCATGACAAACAGTAAGTCCGACAGTCGGTTCAGGAAGACGGTTGTCAGTCGATTGATGTCTGTTTCGGCGTGGAGTCGCAGGACTTCGATCTCAGCTCGTCGGCAGACGGCTCTGGCCAGATGAAGGTGAGCCGCAGACAGACTTCCTCCCGGAAGCACAAAGCTGCTGAGAGGTTGTTGCTGAGCCAGATATTGATCGATGAGGTTCTCCAGCTGATCCACATGACGCTGCTCAATCTGAAGCCGTCGACCGGGCTGTCCTTCTTTCGGCGGCGGGCAGGTGAGGTCGGCCCCAAGATCAAACAGCCAGTGCTGCAAAACCATGAGCTGTTCCCGCACGGCAGAATCTTCGCAGCACGTCGCAGCGATTCCGACGCAGCAGTTCAACTCATCAATGCTGCCGGAAGCCACAATCCGCTGGTCGCACTTGGAGACTCGGCTTCCATCGCCGATCGATGTTTCGCCCTGGTCACCGGAGCGAGTGTAGATCCTGGAAAGGTAAACCATGCGGTCAGCCTCTCATGAATTAACGGACGGTGGAAACAGGTGAGCGTGATCGTATTGCAGACTGAGCGAGTATCCGGAAGTTGCTCTGCCCGATGGCACGTTCTGTCGAAACAGATTACCAGCGCCATCCGCAGCGCCCTGCGATCTGCCGTTGCCCCTGACCCCACGCGTTTCGTTCATTGCGTGCGGGTTCAGCGGAAGAGTTCCAGAATGGAACCGGTCCTTTGTCGTTTTGGCGGCTGATCCGCGGCGGGGACATCCGGGCTGAGAGACGTTCGCCCGGAGTCATCCGCCGGAGCCCTCGCGTCCCCCGTTTTGTCGTCAGCGTCCGGTGGTTCAGGAACCCGGGGCAGTGCACTTTCATCGGCTGGCTGCGGGGCAAGCGGAGTCGACGGCTCGCTGAGAATCTCACCGTAAGGTGAAGGATGCAGCTCAACAGTACCCGTTGGCCCCGGAGAAGCAAACTCCGCCGGTTCCGTCTGACGATTGGGAGCATCTTTGGCGTGCGTCCGGGCGGTCGCTCGCATCAGGGCATCGTTGTAGGCTGCAGGTTCCCAGTTTCCTTCGGCCAGAAAAACGCCGTTGTCTCTGAGCAAACTGCCCTTGGCAAGATTCAGTGACACGACCGCCTTATTGTAGGCCACCACCTGACGATAGTAGTCGCTTTCCGCAGCAGCCAGGCTGGCCTGAGCACGGAGGACAAGGTCAAGGGTTGTGGTTCCGATTTCTCGCTCTGCTTCCAGCAGTTCCACTCGACGTGCAGCAGCGGAAAGACGTTTGTAATTAGTCTGAGCCGCTGCATAAGCCGCCGTCACTTCCTGGATCGAAGTGGCAATATCATGGGCGATATTTCGTTCCTGAGATGCCAGGACCGCGTTGGCCTTGCTCAGTTGCAGTTCCAGATTTCTGACCTGACTGCGAGCCTGACGAAATCCCATAGGCATGCTGAATTCAAAGCCCATTGTCCACGAATCCAGATTCGTCTGCGTCATTGAACCATAGCCACTGGCAAACGGCTGGTTGGATTGCGACAACAGACGGTCACCAAAGCCATTCACGTCGTAACTGCTGACCAGGTCCAGTCGTGGTCGCACCAGACTTTTTGCAGCCATCAGCTGCAGCTGAGTGCTCTTGATATTCCACTTTTGTCGTCGCAGCTCAATGCGATGCGTCAGGGCTTCCGTGATACAGCCTTGCCAGTCCGGAATGAACTCAGCAATAATCGGTTCGTCACTCGGACGCAGCACGGTTCCATCATTCATGGGCAGACCGATCAGTCTGCGGAGTTCTGATTCTGACTTATACAGAAAGTTCAGTGATAGTTCGACCTGAGCCTTGGTTTCGTACAGCCGGTCACGGGCCTGAAGTTCATCGGCCGGTTTCAGAACGCCTACTTCAAACCGGTCCTGAGCCTCTCTCCATGTCTGAAACGCACTTTGGTGAGCCACGACGGCTGTGTCGTAGACTCGATACGCCAGGTAAAGGTCCCAGTACGCGTTCTCGATGTCGCGGATTGCATTTCGAACAGCGATTTCGAAGTCAGCAATGCTGATATCCGCGCTGATGCGAGCGATCAAAACACCCTGTCCGACACCGGTAATCGCACCGAAGGATGGATTCACCGGTCCGGCGATTCGAGTATAGTCGACACCACTTCCGGCAAGCAGCGGCTGACGATAGCTTGCACCAAGGTTGCCGGCATAGGCCGACGTGAACGCGTTGCCCGGGAATGCCGGGTTCACGGGAGTCCCCGTGTAATTCCAGTTGTGATTCAGGTTCAGTGTGGCACCGTACGCGAACTGCTTTCGCAACTGAGACGTGAACGCACCGGTTTCCCGTGGCGGTCCCAGAATATTGCTGTTGGCCGCATCGCTGCGTCCCCAGACCATGGAGGTCGAGAACGTGGTATCGAAATCCGCGAGCGCCGCTTCAACACCTCGGCCGCGTCCGAACAGAACGCCGGAACTTTGAATCGCAGGATCATAGACCGACGAAACAGCCGCCGGATTGTTCAGAACCGTCTTCGCACCCACACCGCCCAGAGCACTGGTTTCGATAATATCGTTGTGGGACAGCGCCGTCTGAACCGCGTCGTGCAGCGAGATTTCGCGAGGTGTGTCGTCGACTCGACGCTGCAGATTGGGCGGTTCCATACTGACGGCGACCGCGTGAGTGGTTTCGTTATCCAGACATGGCCAGGCAATCTCGGTGGCTCGCCCTTTGTACCACGAGACACCCGACTTGTCGTCGCAATACTGCAGGTCGCAGACCGTCGCCTTCTTACCGGCGCAACCGCTGATGAGAACCGTGGTCGTCATGGCTGCTGCAAAAACTCGCAGAGCACGTTTGGTGTTTGGTCGGAAGATCGCTCGAAGCGTCGAAATCAAGTGCCGTGTCATGTGACTTCCCTGTCATCATGTGGGAGAGCAGCCTCAGCAGTTCGCTGAAGTCCGCGTGACCGGCAGACGCCATGAAGCAACACGTCACCGGACGGACCGGCTGCCCGCTGTTGCATCGCACAGGACTGTTGCTGTGCATTCAGCAGCTTTATTCAGGGCAACTGTTCCGCCGAGCAGAAAGCTATCTGCCGGTGGGACTAGTTTCGTCGGATGAATCCGAAGCACTTGAAGAATTGGAACCGGGGGCATACTCCGTGTACGGCAATCCAAACATCCGCTTGAGAAAGATGACCTCACCGGCATCATTCCCTTCAACGGCATGACCGGCAAATTGCAAAAGATAACCACCAGCGAAACAACCGACATGGACGTACCAGTCGTAACCGTAAATGGCCAGAATCGGCGCAACCAGGAAAGACAACGGGACCCCTGCAAGGTGCAGAATCTGATTCACCGGATGACGATGGCGAGGAAGATAGTTGTTCAGAAAGCTGCGAATCATTTCACTCTCCGGCCGTTTCCCGCACCGCAACGACGATGGCAGTTTGCGTCGTGATTCTCCGAAAACGCCGAAATATCTTCGCAATCGTTACAAACGAACGCGTGAACACATTGCCTTTGCACTCCCCGAACAGGTTCTCTGCCCTGCAGGGTTTTTCAGCCCGATTCCGGACAAATGAGGTTCTCAGGGTCCATTGCGGCCGGAACATCCTTCCCAAGCTCTTCGCCCTGTCCCGTCGGTGGGAACGTCAAGCGGTGTGAAACAATCAGTCACCATTGCCAATTCACTGACGTCAGTGGTTGCGTTCGGCAAGCCGATGAATCCTGCAGGGTTTCCTGCAACCCGCTTGTGCCTGGCCCCGATATCTTGCCTGCCCGCCCGGAAAGCCAATTCAGCCGGTAAAGTTCAGCTGAACGCTGCGGAGCTACTCGTCCTCCGACTTCCTTTGATCGCGATTTTCGAGTCCGGACTCGGTTCGATCCCCGCGTCGAAAAACGGCAACGATGTCTTCTGCCGGAACCACATACAGCAGGTTGTCGGGTTCAAAGTCCACCGGAATTGCGTTCTTCGGATGAAACAGGACTTTGTCATACTTGCGGATCGGGAAGTCTTCGTCACGATCAATCTGCACGCTGATCTCTACGACTCGACCGGTGATCGTTGGGATCTCCGAACTGTCGGGAAGCACGATCCCGCCACGAGTTTCGTGCCGAGATTCGTCTTTTCGAATGAGTACCCGCATTCCCAGCGGCTCAACATAGTCGTTCACAGAAATCACTCCACAGTCTGCTTCTGCAGCAGATGAATTTGCATGTACCAGATGACTCTGCCCGTCCGTGAAATCCCGCCGACAGTACCTGGCCGAACAATTGTCATCGATCGGCGGGAAACGCTGGTGAGTCAGAAATCCTGCCGAACAGCAGAATCGTAGGAGCACAGCAGGACGTTTCTGCAGCAAAACGACGTCGAATCCCGCAGTTTTTCGAAAAGACACCAGAGTTCCAAAGTGTCTGACTCGAGAGTCATCCCGGCAGCATCAGCAGAGTTTGCGGGCAAAACGCAACGTCAACCGCGCTGTGTGAACGCGAGATCCCTTTGGTCAACTGACGTCTTTCAACTGATGACCAAAAGGCGCTTCCGCGCTGGCACGTTGAGGAGAGCCGGTGAAGGCTGCTCGAGACTGTTCCGAAACGGCGTCCGAACTTCCTTCTGAATTCGCCCCCCGCTCCATCGAGCGAAGTTCGGATCGCTGAATCAACTGCCCCAGCTTGCCTGCCAGCAGTGCCGGAAGCAGGACGATATCTCCCAGCAAAGCGGCCATGATCAAAGCGGCCATGATCCAGCCAAACCGACTGACCAACAGAAGTTCGGCAGGAAGCAGAGCCAGCATCCCAAGGCCGATGGCTGCACTGGTCTGCCACATCGCCGGGCCGCAGTTCTCCAGTGCTTTGGCAACAGCGTCGTTCTGGCTGTAACCATCCCGGACAAGTTCCTGAAACCAGGTGATCAAATGAAGCGTACCGTCAACAGCAATTCCCAGCGCCACGGACGCGGTGATCATCGTTCCGATGTCCACCTTCAGGTTCATCCAGGAAAGCATGCCAAAGATCATGATCACCGGCATCAGATTGGGAAACATCGTGAACACACCGGAAACAGGACTGCGCAGCAGGACCATCATGACAATGGCAATGATGATAAATGCCATTCCAAAGCTGCTGATCAGACTTTCCAGAACGGCCTGCTGAGTTCGCAGGAACACCGGAATCAACCCGGTGATGATGTGGCTGGTGTAGGGACTGTCGACCATCGCCAGATGCCGAGAAGCAATGTCATCCATCTCCGAGATCAACACTTCCAGATCTGTGTCCGAAAGTGCAGACGTCTGAGCTGTAATCCGCCAGACTTCATCGCCTTCCCGATTCAGCAGCCTGTCACCACTTTCCAGCCAGTCGGCCGACTTTTCCGGAAGCGCCAGCATGGAAGCGACAGAGTCGTCATCCATGGTGCCTTCATGAACGCGTTTGTAGATCTTGTCTTCCAGTGCTGACTGAGACCGCTTGAGTTTCATTCGTTCGATCGCGGACAGCCCTGCATCGTCGCCCGTGCGCAGGTCCAGAAACGATGCCAGTGACAGCGCGCCACTGATTTCCGGGTGCTGGCGAATCTCCGACTGAAGTTCCATCACAATTCGGGCTCGATCAATGAACGGCAGGCGTTCTCTTGCGGCTTTATCGAACTTCACGATGGTGTCGATGGAGATGACTCCGGACAGCTTGTCTTCCAGAAAGACGTAGTCCTGAACGAGCCGTGATTCGGGTGGGAAGTAGCGGATGATCTTCGTTTCTGTCGCGAACTGTCGCAGCCCCCAGGCAGTTGCGATGGTGGCCAGAGCACACGCCACAGTGACAAAGTGGCGATGTCGAACGATCCATTGCCCGAATCGATTCCAGTGCCCGGTTTCCAGATGCTCTTCCGGCGGTGGAGACTTCGGCCAGTACAGCATCAGTGAAGGCAGAACATACAGAACCACCACAAAGGAGATTCCGCAGCCGATCGATGCAAACGTACCAAATTCCCGGACCGGCACCAGATTGCTGACCAGAAGCGATGCTAAACCGATGGCCGTTGTTCCACTGGCCAAAGCACACGGGAGCCATGCCGTATTGGCCGCCTGAAAGACGGACTGATTCGGGTCCGCTTCGCCCGAATGTTTCCAGTAGTTCGACAGATGAATGGCGGCTGATGTTGTCAGCACGATCAAGAGCGTCGGCATAACAATCAGCACCATGTTCAGGCTGGTTCCCGACAGCGGAATCAACGCCATGGCGATCACCACCGTCAGGATGGAAACCAGCTGAACGAGTGAGGCCAGGCGAAAACTTCGCAGCATGACGAAGGATGCCAGAATGCTGACCAGAGCTGAAAGGAAGATGGGCGAACGGTGAGCGAGATCCCAGACGGGGAAGTTCGGATCCCAGGCGGCATCGGCCACTGCGGCATTCATCGCCACGTTCACCACAGGTTGTCCACCCATGTGAATCGCTTCTTCCGGAACTCCCGATTCAATGATGGCCTGATGAACAGCTTCGACTGCGACAGCCTTGTCGGCAATTCCTGCTTCCGAGAGCGCGACGGAGACAGCCACCAGAGAGCCTGGTACGATAAAACAGTCCTCAATGCAGGTCTTGCCGGCTGTCTGCGAGCCGCTGGCCGGCGCTTCCATCTTCAGCAGAGCTTCACGAAAGTCGGCCATGACCTTCGGATGAGTATGCATTTCCGGCCAGGAAATCTGCAGGTCATACAACGGAATGGCCTGAACGTATTTCGTCAGCTCGTCGTGAAGTTTCCAGGCCCGAGTATCATCGATCGGAATACCTTCCGATGATGGCAGCGTCATGTCACCGTACTCAATCACAGCGTTGAGCCGAAACGTGTCATTGGCCAGGCTCAGAATCTCCTGCTCCATATACGAACCGCGCGTGCGGCCGATGTCCGTGTAGCGAATCTTCAGCGGTCCCTTTCCGCACAACACACCCGTGATGCGGTCGATGGACTGTTCGAACGTGAGGTCGCGGCTGAGCATCTTGCTGAGCAGCTCCGTCGGTCGAGTAACATCGACGACGTACGGCGAAGCGCCTTCTCGCTGGCCGTTCTCTGCAATCGTTCCTTCCAGTCGTCTTTCCAGAGCAGCAATGCGAGGGTCCGTCAGTGAGCAGTCGTCCCACGAAATCAGAATGCGATCTTCCGACGGAAAAAGATCTTCGTACCAGTGCAGGATTTTTGCCTGAGGATCATTCCGGGGCAGCCAGCCAACCACGTCGTTGTGCATTTTGATATCGCGCAACGCCCAGAACATGACGGGCAATATGAGGACGACACAGGCGATGATCCACAGGGATACACCATGTCCCCATCGATCGCGTCGTTGCAGAATCGGAATCTTTCCTGTTTTCGCCACGAAGTCCTTCAGCCTTTATTTCGTCAAATTCCTGGTCAACATGAAACCCCACACCGAGCAGGCTGGACGACTGTTGCTCAACCCGGTAAGTGCTTTCCGGACGAACTTTTGGTTCCGGGCCGCCTGGTCTGATTTGCGGAAGTCGATTGATGAGGCGAAGTCCGGGGAGTTGAAACCACAACGCTCGGTTGGAGCCACCGGAGTCAGACGACCTATTGCCTGCATCCCAATGATTTCGGCCAGGTTTTCCCTTCCCCGTGATCAGCACCAGGCCGAACAACCCCTCATCTAACGCGATTCCACTGAGTAATACTAACCAGACGAACAGTCATCGTCACCACAACCGAAGCCGTCGTTTTGCGTTTCGTCGGCAGGAATACTGGAAAAACGGGTTCGAAAAGCGTTACCAGTTGCGTCAACTGGACAATCGGGGTGGTTCAGGAAGAACAGAAACTCAGTGTAACCTCAGCGCATCCGTCGGAAATTGATGATAAACCGGAATCCAACACGCTATTCTGTCTTGCTCAGTCTGGATGGGCGATGATGAATCTGAAGCGCGGGGCGGGTTTGGCACATACCGGCTTGGGGTTCTGCCGTGCTGTCTGTCCTGCTTTTCCTGTAAATCACCAAGCCGGAATCGGCGCGGATTCATACGGCAGAGCATTTGGTAAACGGATGTCGCGAACCGGCGTCAGGTTCGTCAGAACGTTGGTGGCTGCCGTCGAGTGAAAGTGGCGGGCGGTTTTCGAAGTTGTTGATCTTTCCTGGAACGGTACGGGCATGTCGAAGGAAGTGACAATTTCTTCCCTCAACAAAGCTGAAATCAGCGGACCGGTGCCACCAGTCCCCCCAGACTCAGCGCCCGCATTACATCGTGAATTCTCAAACGCTGCGGACGAAAAGATCGCAGGTACGCCGAACTCGCCTCCACCGCTGCCCGCCATTCATGAACCTGAGTCTCCGGATAAGGAGATGGCTTTCCTGGCAGGATTTCTAGGTGGCATCTTCAGCCTTCAGGCAGCCCATTGGGTCGCCAGCTGCTTCAGCTCAGCCCTCGTCAACCTGACAGTCTGGAGTTGTCTCGCGGTCTACGTATTCGCTCCGCGATTTGACAAGATTGAATTTGAGCCCATTACCGTCAACGGCAGTTTAGCTGAAGAAAATGTGGACGATGATCGGCCTGCGTTTGAACAGGTTGCGGAACTTGATCTGGGAAGTGGACAGAACCAATCCACAATTCAGCAGATCTCCGGCAGTTTGCAGGCGGTGAAGGATGGTCTTCAGGAAGCTGCTCCGGTAGCCGCTTTGCCCTCCTTCAGTGCCGGAAACAATGAACAGGAAAATGATGGTGGTGACTTTCTGTTTAAACTGCCGGAGGCGGGGCTGGCGGTTACCAAAGGGAGTTTTACGGCATGGACGGTTCCGGAATCGCCGGAAGTCAATCGACCTTACATGATCATCATTGAAGTGCGGCTTCCGGATGGCATCAGCAGTTACCGCGTCAATGACCTGAGAGGTTCCGTTCGCGGCACCGACGGATACCGACAGACAATTCCGTTCGATTCCAACGCCAAGTACTCCTCGTTCTACACGAACGAGGAAAAGAAGCTGGAGAACATTTCCGGCAGCGAAGTGATCAAAGTTCGAAACAACAAGATCCAGCTGGCCATTCAGGTGCCCGGTGCCAAAAAGCTGGTGCGTGACGTCATCGAAATACGATCCACGCGACTCCGCGAAAAACAACAACTGGAACTGGTCTTCGGATCATCCCGGGAAGAATGACGTCTGTCGGCTTCGGTCTTCGACGTTGACCAGCGAGCCACCGGTCTGACGCCATTGAAACAACGGCCTTCAGCATCGGTGGTCACCAAGGCACCAGTGAATGTCTTCGACCGAAAGTCGTCACGGCGTTGCGTCGGGCTGTTGATCAGTCGTCAGTACGCCGCAGACAAGGTTGGAAATCCGTTGAATCACGGACTGACTGTATTCGTACGGCGTCGTGGTCAGAATAACGGCGTATCGATCGTGGTCCGGGTCGATCCACAACAGAGTTCCCGTGGCTCCCCAGTGGCCGACGGTGTTCTCGCCGACCAGATCTCCAAAGGATGCCGGGTGAGCAGCCCACTGCCGTCGCCAGCCAAGTCCCCACGGTCGCGGCGCGGTGGAGCCGCTGACAATTTCCGCAGACTGGTTCTGAATCGCCACACGAACAGCATCCGGCGGAAGGAGCAACGAACCGTCCGGCAGCTGACCTTCGCCAAGGATCAACTGAGCAAAGTTTCCCAGATCCGCTGACGTGGAAATCATTCCTCCCCACGGCGCGCCCAGTGTTCGCCAATAACGACTGTTCCAGCCCCAGTGGTCGGCGGCCGTTCTGTCTTCCGCCTGCTGCCAGTCCGGAAGAATGCAGGGGAACACGGTCGGCATCAGTTGCTCGGCTTCGGATTCTGAAAAACCCAGCCAAGAGTCCGGCATGTTCAGTGGCCGGAAGAAGGTATGCTGCAGATAGCCGGCGAGTTTCTGTTGAGTCAGTTTCTCGATGATTGCTCCCAGGATCAGAAACCCCATGCTGGAATATCGGCAGTCCGTCGCGACCGGGAAATCCAGATCGACCTGAAACGTCTCCGCCAGAAACTGTTCCAGTGATGCATGGCTGCTGCGAAGTTCCGCATTGTTCGGCAGCATGTCCGGCAGACCGGATGTGTGAGTCAGCAGGTGACGCACAAGAATTCGCCGAACGTCGGCTCGACGAAATTCCGGAAACAGATCACTCACACGTTCGGACAGACTCAGCCGCCCCTCCGCCACCAGTTTCATCACCGCCATCGCGACAATCGGCTTCGTGATGGAAGCAATCAGAAACCGCCCCGCCAACCTTGCCGGCGACGTTGCTTCAAAATCTTCCGAACAATATTGAAACCGAAACCGCTGCGCTGATGTGCCGAATTCCACATCGCAGCAGACAAGACCGGCCTCTTCCGCAATCTGCCACAGACGCCTGTGCCACGGTAGTTCCACTTCAGTCATAATCAATTCTTGTTCCAGCCTTTCTCACAGGGATTCACTTCCATCCACGTGGGCAAAGTCGAAGTTCTAACACATCCGGCAGTCGTCGACGAACTTCCGCAGCCTGTTCTCCGCGAAGACAAGACTTGTTCGGATCGCAAGGAGATTCCCAATGGGTTCGCATCATTTGATGCAGACGAATGGCCCTGCTCGGCGTGAAACAGGAAGACTTTGTCGGTTGCTTCGGATTCGGTGCTTGAGTGAACGCGACGTCTCATCCGGGTTGGGGCTTTCCTCCGGATACCGTGCGGAAGCTGAACTCCTGAAAAGTTTGTCCTACGGTTGAGCCGAAGACTCTACGAAGGGCTGCATCATTCCGGGAGCAAAACTGCCATGAGTCGCCGACCAGACCGCAACAAGAAAAGGAAGAAAGCACCGTCCGCATCAGATCGTCGTTATGCCGCACGTCAGCAGGCGCTGCGCAAAATGCCGATGCGTCATGAAGGTCTGGGACGAGCAAACGCGGCAAGCAAAATCTGTCGTCGTCAGGCAATGGTCATTCTGATCGATCTCACGCGGCGACTCCCTGACAGCCTGCTGTACATTACCCAGAGAAGTTCGAAGTTGCGCTACGGCTTCGAGACTCTGTTCGCCCATGAACTCTTCGACAGTCTGAGCCGTCCGCTACGGAATTTCTTTCCTCGCGTTTTTCCGCTGGTGGAGCTGAACAACGACGGGCTGCTGATTTCGTGGAGCGGAATGCGGAGTGTCGTGACGGATCATGGCCGAGCGTTCATGCCCTGTACTGCAGAATCCATGCTTCCGGTAATGTATCGCGGTGTCAGTCTGCAACCCCGGTTCACTAAACATGCAATTGCCCGCATCCTGCAACGCTGCCATCGTGACCCCTCCGGCTGGTACGCTCACGATCGCACGTTCATGAGACTTCACCTGCAAACCGGAGCGCTGGTTCCCTGGGAAAAGAAGGGGCACCTGAAAGGGTTCGCTCTGTGGGACGCAACGCCGGGTGACTCGCGGCTCGACTTCGTCATTCAGCCTTCGGAAATTGATGAGTCTCTGCCATTCGTTGCCCCGAATCTTCCTCCGGATTTTAAGTTGTGGCGACTGATCGGTTACCTACCGTGCGAAATCTCCGGTGCCACGGCTGTCGCCAAAACTTTGCTTTATCCCGGTATGCGGGGAACTCCCGAACAAAAGTGCGGACTGGAAGATTCCCTGACGCAACTGAGTGCTGCGGAGATTGCTCAACTGCCAACCGAACAGCAGATCGACCTGCTGAAAAGACTGCACGCGGCCACCCCGCAGTTCCGGCAATTCACACCCGAAGAAGCCACGGCGTCAGGAAACATCCTGATGGCGGAAACCCGAACCGAAAAACGAAACCGATTTGTCCAGCGCCGCTTCGCCGCAATGCTGAGTCAGATGGAACAGTCCATGATCCTGAAACGCACGGCGTGATACAGGCCGTGCTTGTGCATTCTTCAGATACCCCCGGTTCATCATGAATCTTCAGTCATTTTTGTCCGGAGAGGCACCGTTCCGTTCTGCAGAATACTGCGGATCCTGATCGACGCCGGTTACGGTAAATGCAGCCCAATACCAGGCCGGCGCAAAGCCGTATCTTTCTTCGAGAACCGGAATGCGTGAAAGCTGTGCTTCTCGCAGAGCTTTCGCGGTGTTGTTTGTCGCATTGAGGTTACTCAAAAACGTCGTGGTTAGTTCCGCCGTTTCGTCATCAGCCACATTCCACAGCGATGCAAGAACACAGCCCGCACCTGCTGACAGGAATGCCTGTGCAAGGCTCGCCTGTTCCTGACCTGCCTCAGCAGCCCCAAGCCCCGTTTCGCAGGCGCTGAGAATTACGAGTTCTGTGCCCTCAAGATTAACAGATTCCACTTCAAGTGCCGTCAGGATGCCGTCGTCACCGTGATCCGGCACTGCGTTGGCACCCGCAAAAACAAGTCCCGAGCGAATCTTGTCATTGAGTGGATCGTTGAAGGGCTTCGGCAGCGCGACCTGTATGCTTCGCGTCGCGAAGTCCGGGAACAGTACACTTTGCTGCTCGTCCGCAGGGTCTTCGGCAACGTGAAATCCGTGGGTCGCAATGACCAGGCAACGTGGTCGCTTCACGGCTTTCAGTTCCGACTCCGTCGCGGCGCGACCAGTGAAGACGACAGGGGACTCACCGGTGAGTTCCTGTATGGCGGGGATCATTCGATTCGCTTCTTCGATGGTTCCCGGGAGCTTTTCAAACGCAATCAGCTTTGAACGGATGCTGTCGCTTTCTGTGCTTTGCACGGGCTTCGGCAATCCGAAGTCGGGGCCTGCGAAGATCACTGACGCGGTCGCAGGCTGAGCGGATGGAAACTCACTCTGCTCCCTGAATTCTCGTCCGCTGGCCAGAATTCGAACCGCGTAACGATTGATGATTTGGTCCGAGTCCATGACCGGCAATATGGAATACGGCACATGCCAAAGGTCAGCATCGGGAGAAATGATCAGTTCTTCCCCACTGCCAAAGTGCATTTGAACAGGGTGAATAATCAGCTGCGACAACCGTTTGGCCGCATCTGTGACCCGCGTTTCTGCAGTCTCGTTTGTTTTGAGAATTGACTGGACAATAGCGTCTCGCAGGTTGGAGATCGATTCTTCAATCGCTGTCGCGTCACCCAGATCAACGATTCGGCATTTCTCCGGGGCATCTTGTGTTCCGACGAATGCAACGTAGTGCTGCGGAGCCGAATCCAGTTTCAGAAGAGAATTGTTTTTGACGAATTCTGGGTCGGGCACCTTCAGAAACGACACAAATGTGGATTTTGGCGGCAGCGCGCTCAGAAACTGGTCGTAGGAAGCCACGTCAGATGCTCGAGTGAGTCGGATCTCCGCATTCTGTCGATGAAGAAGCTTCGTTAACTGCCGCGCCAGGTCTTTCATCTGTTCGGTGTTTCCTGCAAGTGACGCTGCGGCCAGTTCCGAGCGAACAGATCCGACCTGAGAAACCACGTCCGTCGCAGGTGACACCGTCTTGTTGTTTCGCAGCAGGTGATTGCGATGTCGAGCAGCCCGTCCCGCGACATTCTTTTCCTGGAAGAACCAGTCGTAGCCATGAACGTGTGTGGCGACACCGGATTCATCAGTGTAGGCAAGTTCATGGGCCAGTGAGATCGAGACGGCTTCTGTAAAACGTCGAGCGAAGTCATCGGTGAAGGCAGCGAGTTCTCGGTCAGAGCATTCGGCAAGCAGCGAGTACCATTGAATTGCATCTCGACGTTCCGAGGCCAATGCAGCGGCAGCCTGCGGAGTATTTTCCGTGCGCAGCGCTGAGTCGGCAGCAATCCGCGAAAACCTTTGAAAGTACGAAGGTGAGAATGAATGCTGTGTAGAGAAAGCGGCACGGAACATGAGTCCGACACATTCTACTGCGGTTTTGTAGTCCTCGATGCGATGGTGAGCGTCCGCTACTATGGCATAAGTGGCAACAGCGCGCCTCCCCTGCCACTGTTGAAGCTGGGCGTCTTTGCCGCGAGCGTGCTCCTTCCAGAATTCATCAAGGCCGGCCAGCGACTTGATTTCATTTGAATAGGGGGTGCTGCGAACTTCTTCGACAAAGACCTGTTCAAAGAAGTAGGCGGCAAGTGTCGCATCGAGCTTCAGGTCGTCCGATCCCCACTTTTTCGCCAGTTCGTAGATTGAATTGACGATCTCCCCTCCAAATTCAATATGGCCATGGTCAGCGAGAGCGTTTCCAAGGTGCGCGAGGATCAGACAATCGCTTAGTAGCCGGCCTGTTTTCTCGGCATGACCCCGAAGCTTATTCCGGAGAGTGCGAACAGATGTTTTCAGGGTCTCCACTTCATCGTTCGTCGCATCATCCGCAAAAGCCCTGGCAGCAAGCGCCACTGCATTTCGCAGTTCCAGCTGAATTGTCCACACAGAATCTTCGCCCAGTTTTCGTCGTACAAATTCCAGCGATGCCCTCAGCGACTCGGTATCCGCATATCGAGAATCCACGAGGCTTTGACGAACAACCTGCAGAAGTGCCCCTTCGGCAACCAGAGACGGATCTGAGCTGTCGGAGTCTCTGGCGATTTGAATGGCCTTCCCCAGCCGTTCGTCGGCGATCCCAACCGTCATCTGGCGCAGGGGAGAAGCAATGGCCAGCCTGATCAGGGTTTCGGCCGCCGGAAGACTGTCCTCGCCAACAGCGTTGACAAACACGTCGTAGGCTGTCTTCAGCGGAGGAACAGGGTCTTCGCCGAGCGCCGGGTTACGCAGCAAAAATCGTCCAAGAACCAATTCCATCTGAGCGTAGTTGGGACTGTCGGCCCCGCACGCCATTTTCATCTCGGCGATGTTTTCCTTCAGATAAATAAGTGCCGTGCGTGTGTCTGAGGTGCGGGACAGCTCTACGTATTTCAACCACGGTTTTGTGGCGGCGCGCATGCCGGCTTTGTACTCCTCCGTCGCCTGAAGGTTGTTGCACTGGATTTTTTTGATCCATCCGCGACGATCGCTTCCAACGGGACGTACTCGAATCCAGTCGCCCTGAGTGTCCGAGACCCAGACACGCTTTCCGTCGTCCAATCTTCGAATGACGGTCTCTCCGTCCATCAGCGGGACTCCGTCGCCATTGATGGTGGCCATGTATCCGCTAATGATTTCCTGATAGTAGAGCGGATACTCCGAATTATCGGCGGCCTGCAAAGGTGCCGAAATGCCGACCAGTGCAAGGATAAGCTTTTTGACTATGCGGTTTAACATGACACCTTTTTGCCGGCTGAGGGTTCGATGAAGTACGAAGGGTCATCCTCGGACATCGTAAGGCGGAAATGTCAGGGCGATTTGCACATCATAATGGACGTGGAAAGTCCTCTTGCCCATCGGAAACGCACGGGCTCCGCAGATCTTCCAACGAATCTGCAGATTCCGAAAAGAGGCCATTGCTCACCGGCTCGAAGAAGGCGGTGGCAGGTTTTCCTGAACGCGTTGGGGGGTTGTCCGTCCCATTACTCCTGATTTCCTGTGCTGTTTCGCGGCGTGGCTTTGCCCGGTCGATCAGGGTTGATCAGTGATGACATCGCAGTCAGACAGCGACTTTTTAAGGTCCGCCAGCGCACCTTCCGGCACGTCGACGCCGGTCAGGTTCAGACTTTCCAGCGACGTCATATCGGCCAGTTCATCGATCCCGAACTCATTGATTGCTGTGTATGAAAGATCCAGATGCGTCAGCTTTGGCATTGTTCGCAACGTTGACGCCACTCCGGACGCGACACTGGTGCGCGAAAGGTTCAACGTTGTCAGTTGTTTTGTGTTGGCAAGTTCCGCAACACTGTCGATGGCCGTTTCACTCAAATCCAGAACTGTCAGATTTTCCATCGACGAAAGAGCACTGATGGACGTGATGGACGAACCGCTCAAATCGACGGACGTCACATTCGGCAGGTCGGAGAGTCGTTTCAGCGATTCGTTTGCGATTCGGTCGAGCCCCGACAGATCGACCGCGACGACGGTTTTTGGATCCGGCCGTGACGCAGGATCACTTTCTTCCGCGCCAGTCATCCAGTTGGTGTCCGCAGACGTCCGGAGTGAGCCGCGAATATCCAGAATCCAGTTGACTGCCTGGAGATCATCGTCGAGTCCGATGCGATGACGGAATTCGTCGTGCGTCAGAGTGATCTCCGCACCGCCGGGATACCGCACAACGGGCCTCAGGTAGGAATCGATGTTTTCGGGGCCATCCAGAAGTCGTCCGGATGGACTCAGACTGATGGTTGTACCGTCATCGAAGGCCGTGACGACCGAGTCGACGCTTTGGTCACTCAGGTTGATAGCCATTACTGCATCCTGATTGAGTCCCTGAGAATTCACGGGCAGCACCTGCAGATCACTGTGGGCAGGAATTAACGCATCCGTGTTGACGACCGCATGGAACGGAAACGATACCGGATCGCCATGACTCCTTCGAAAATCAAGAACGGAATGAACCGGATCGTGCGCCGCTTTGTTCAGCGAACGCAGAACCACCGTACCGTTTTCGCTGCCCCAGCCCAGAAAAACGTTTTCAAACGGTGTGACCGCAAACGGCAGCGGCGATCGCTCCACGACACCATCCGGCGCATCCGCGGATACTCGCAGTAGTTCAGAGCCCGCCTGAAACTGGCCGCCGACCCACCCCGGAGACTGAAGAGCAGTGTGGATGTCATCCGGCTCAAAAATTTGACCGGAATCCACATGCCACAGTCTGAGAAAATGAGCGTCAGACGATCGTGTGTGTCCATTCGTGAAGGCGAGCCAGCGAGAATCTTCACTCCATCGAAACGGTCGCGCAAACACCGGTTGAGGACCGGCAATCTCCACAACGGGCGTATTCAACTGGTTGATGTTCCACACCAGAGCGATCGACGTTTGATCCGGAAGATTGCCGCAGACGGCCACAAACTGTCCGTCTGGCGACCAGGCGATACTGGTACTCCATTCTGCGAACCTGCGATTGATCTCAAGACGCTTCACAAGCTCTCCCTGCGTCGTTCGAATCTCCAGAAACTGCTGATTCTCGTGTCGCGTCGCGATGGCCAGCATTGCACCGTCCCGATTCCAGTCGTGGGCAGTTCCCAGCAGGTTTGGTTCGACGTCGAAACCATCGTCGAGGTCAAACTGACTCACTTCGTGCCCGTTGACGTCGTACACCACAAACTGTGTGCGGACGGTGGTGTGCTTCCAGGAAAGCCCCGTCGTTCCAATCGGAGCCAGAGCCCCCAGCCGGTCTTTCAGCCAAAAGCTCGACTGACACGTTCCGTCGGGATTGAATGAACAGAGGATGGCATCCTCTGACGTCCAGCGTTCGTTCCGTTGCCTGCCGGCGGAATAGACCACTCGAAATCCCGAATCATTGGGAAGCCACGCCGTATGCTTCGGCGACAACGGATTGAAGAAACGAGGCTGGTCGATGCGTCGTCCACCGGGAGTCAGAGCTTCAGCATGACCGAAGCACCGCAGTCCGTGAGCCGACTGTGACAGAAATCTGAGGACGCCATCGGATGACCAGACTGGCTGACGGTAGGCGCATTGAGTCATCATGCGGCTGTTTCCGACCGGAAGTGTTTCAACCGAGTTCCCGGAGCCGTCAAGGGCGAGGATTTCGCCGTCGCCGGTGACCACATAGCGACTGTCCGGCGACCAGCCAATTCCCCAACCATCATGCATCCCGAGGTCCGGGCCCGGTGTTCCGTCAGCGCGCCAGATGTGAATGTGCTGATTGACGGCGTCGTACCGTGAGAAGCCTGAAACCAGTTTCTCGTCATCTGCGGACCAACGGACGGTATGAAACAGATACTGATTGCCTTCTGTGGGATGGGAGATCTTTTTGAAGGTATTCAATCTGTTATCCGTTGGTGTCCAGACACGGATGCAGCCGTCGAGACAGCCGAAGGCAATCCTATCCCCGCTGGAGTTCACGTCCACAGATGACATCAGAGGTGTTTTCAGACTGCCCGGAACCCACGAGGGTCCGCCACCCTCAGGAAACTTCACCAGGGTCTGCACCGTGCCACTCGAATCGACGATCTTTGCTGCGTTGCGATTCCAGATCAACAGACGACGATCATCCGGCATCCACTGCATGCCGATCGGGTCGTCGTTCGGCGTGTCGGAGAAATTTGGATTCCAACTGTGCGTCGTGGTGTTCCGGCCATCGACGATCATCAGTACTGAACGGTAGTCAGCCAGAATCGCAATCTGTGATGCATCGCTGCTGACGGCGAACGCATCGAGATAACGCAGACCGAAAGGCAACGTACGATGGATGTTGCCGCGTTCGATATTCCGCCAGCAGATCGCCGCTTCGTTGGCCCAGACCAGCGTCTGCCCATCATCGCTGAGCGTCGAGAATCCGCAGTTCAGAGGGATTTCTCCGCTGTGGCTGGCAATCGGCAGGACAGTTCTGAGATTCCAACCGGGAATCCCCGGCAGTTCTGCCGGAGCGGGCAGCAGTCCGGCCACCAGTGGATAGCCGGGGCCGGGGTTCACGAACAATTCTGTTGTTTCGGCTGCGAAGTATCTTTCGCCTTCTTCACAACCTCGGACACCACAGCAGTTTCTTCCGGACGTCGTTCCGAAGATTTGGGCAGCAAGGTTGGCTCATCGCCGTCCGTCACAGCGATGGCACGTCGGGAGATCCGCACGACGTCTCCATCGCTGCCATTAATCTGAACGAGGCCGTCTCCTTCCACTACGAATTCTTTGAACTCGTCGCCCTCAACCGTGATCTTCCATGCTCCGACAGACAAGGTGGAATTTCCGTCACCGGCAGTGAACACAAATGATTCCTCAGGATCGTCTGCCTTTGTGGCTCGCACCTGCACTCCATCCGGCGCTTCAATCGTCAGCTCGCCAAACTTCGGGTCCTTCAGTTTGATCAGGACACCCAACAACAGCAGCGACGTCATCCCGAACGCTCCGCCTGTCATCAGAAGTCGACGCCGGTTGTTGCCCGGACGATTCGTGACACTTCCCGTCATTGCTTTGGGAAGGACTTCTGTTGCTTCATCGTTACTCGGCGGACGAATAACACATGCAGCGGTCTCAGGATCGTTCTTCGCCATTGCTGCGTCCAGTCGCGTGAGGACTTCCGCGACAGACTGCGGACGCTCCGTTGCCGACTTTTTCAGCATGTCGTCAATCAGGTCCGACACTGCCTCCGGTACATCCGGCCGCAGCTCACGAACGGACACCGGAGCTTCGCCTGCGATTGCAAACAGCTTGCTTTCCATCGACGTGATCGCCGATGTCTGAAACGGCGCGTGACCGACCAGCAGCTTGTAGAACGTAGCACCCAGCGAATACACGTCCGCTGCCGGTCCGACGCTGCGACTGTCCCTGAGTTGCTCCGGTGCAACATAATCCAGCGTTCCCATCACCTGACCTTCGACGGTCAGCTCCGGCAGAGGCTCGTCAGTCGAATTCAGCCGAGCCAAACCCAAATCCAGCAGCTTCACAGATCCGTCCGTGGTCAACATCATATTGGACGGTTTGATATCGCGGTGAACAATTCCGTTTTCGTGGGCATACTGCAGACCGACTGCACCCTGCCGAATCAGGTCACACGCCATCATCACCGGGATCTGCTCACTCTGATTCTTCTGCTCATCGATCACTTCGGACAGTGAGCGACCTTCGATGTACTCCATGGCCAGATAGTGGATGCCGTCGACTTCTCCCGCGTCAACCGCCTGCACAATGTTCGGATGCTGCAGTGCTCCGATTGCCCGCATCTCCTGTTCGAACCGATCGGACGCGTTGGGAGTCTGAGGGATTTTCGGATGGAGGATCTTCAGGGCGACGATGCGGTTCAGCTTGGTTTGCCGTCCCTTCCAGACTTCTCCCATGCCGCCGGCGCCGATCTTTTCCAGCAGCTGATAGTGACCAATCTTCCGGAGCGAAACGACAGGAGGCCCCAGTTCGGCAAGCTCGCTCACCAGTTTTTCGCACTCCGGCTCGGCTCCGAAGACATCGTCTGAGGACGTTGAGTGAAAAGCTTCTCGTACCAGATCCTGAAACCCAAGATCCGTGGATTCATCCTGACTTTGAATTGTGGCTTCGAGGGACGGATTTACGTCTTCCTGCAACCGTTTTTCATTTTCAGACATATCTGCCATCCATTGAAGGGAACGTATCGGTGCAAAATCATTGGCGATCTGCAGTGGTCAGCCGCCGTGACGGACACGAGTTGCTGTGGCGATGCGACTCAGTCCGCATATCGCACAGGACTCGCCATCTCTAACGTTTGGCTGTGACGCGAAAAATCAGAAATGGCAGAATCCGCGGTCCCGCAGGTTCCCCGGCGGAAATACACATCGAAATCCCGGCAGGATCAGTCCACCAGGCCTTCCAGTTCTGACTTCAGACGCTGCAGAACGCGTCGTTTTGCCTGTCGGACGGCGTCCGCTGAAATTCCTGTTTCCCGAGCGACCTCAGGAGCCGGTCGTTCGTTGATTCCGTGTTCCAGAAAGGCTCGCCAGGTACGGGGCTCGAAGTCACGCTCGACGACACGCAGTGCGTTGCGCACCAGTTGCAGGCGATCTGCTTCGGCGGTTATCGAGACCGAATTTTCGATCTCGTCCGGTGTGTTGTGAAGCACACCCAGAAAGCCTGACCCGCCGGGGACCTGAGGAAACCGCTGAGCCTTCCTGCCAAAATCCATCAGAGCCGATGTGATGACGCGAGCAAACCAGCGTGAGAAAGACTGTGGTTCGCCATCCGGTCGGTATCGAGCGATACCACCGTGAATGCGAACGAAGACGTCCTGAGCAATGTCATGGGCATCGATTTCAGAATACTGACAACGACGGCAGCGACCGTAAACGAACGGCGCATAAATCTTCACAAACCGCGTCCACGCCTCAGATCGCCCGGAGCGAATGCCGTCAAGCAGACTGCTGGAAGTCGAAATCGTTTCCATCAACTCAGCATAACGCCGTTCCGTTGCCCCGACAACTACCGTTATGCCCGGCCCGAATGCAGAATGCAGTGTCAAAAGGTTCACCGAAATCAGATTTTGATCTGCTTCGCTAAGTGGGCCCAGCGACATTGCCGCTGCGCAATGACGTTGTGTTCGCAATTCGCCCCCGGGCCGTCGCTCAAAGACGTGGATCAGACGCTGACCGTCAGCTCAACCGCACAGCGGCTCTTTTTTCTCTGTGATTTGAGGACACTGTGGTGCCATCTCGCGGTTGAGTTCAATATAAGCGTGCCACTGGGGAGGAACGTCGCCTTCGTAGTAAATCGCTTCGACCGGACACTCCGGGACACATGCTCCACAGTCAATGCACTCCTCCGGGTTGATGAACAGGATCGATTCACCTTCGTGAAAACATTCGGCCGGGCAAACCACAACACAGTCCGTATACTTGCAGCCGAAACAAGGTTCCGTCACCACCATTGCCATTTCAATCTCCTCGGTTTGTTCTTCAGGACATGACTTCCACCGAGAGTGAATGCCGAAATGTGGTCAGTAGCGGACAGAATTTTTTGAAGTTTCCTGAAGTCCTTTGCATGCCTGATGATGCAACCAATCGAAACCTGTTGGTCGCCTGGAGAGACGGCGACCAACGTGCCGCAGACGTGCTGGTACAGCGGTACATGTTGCGTCTGATGGCACTGGCTCGAAGTCGTCTCTCACGGAAACTGGCTCGTCGAATCGATCCGGAAGACATCGTGATGTCTGCCTGGCGCAGCTTCTTTGTTGGAGCCCGGTTTGGAAAACTGTCGCCGTCGGACAGTGACGACCTGTGGCCATTGCTGGTCACCATTACACTTCGCAAACTTGCTCGACAGGCCACCCGGCATGCGGCCAACCGCCGAAATGCGGGCCTGGAAGTTGAGCTTGACGAAACAATCGACTGGCACCGGACGGTTTCCCGAGATCCGTCGCCATCAGAAGCAGCCCTTCTTGTGGATGAAGTGGAATCTCTGATGAAGCGACTTGATCAAGTCGACCGAGACGTCCTGATCCGCCGTCTGCAGGGTGAGGAACAGTCGGAAATCGCGATGGCAATCGGGTGCTCCGAACGGACAGTCCGGCGATCCATGCAGCGTATTCGAACTCTGATGACTGAGGGAGAAGCACAAACGTTCGATATTCAGAATCCCGATGCCGAGCCGACCAGCCGTTCACGTACGGCCTCCGAAAGATCCGTCACAGAAGTCGATCTGCAACCGACATACAGCGAGAAAGACATCACGCTACAGAAGCTGATTGGCACCGGTGGTTTCGGAAAGGTCTACCGATCCGTTTGCAGGACCAGCGGGTCGATGGTTGCCGTGAAGTTTCTGAAGAAGCAATTCTGGAACGACAAACGGGCTCGAGATCGACTTCTGCACGAAGCGCAACTGATTTCGAATGTGTCGCATCCGGCCATCATTCGGCATTTCGGATGGGGCATGACCGGTTCGGGCGGTCTGTTTATCGTGATGGATTGGATCGATGGACACAACGCCGCCGAATGGTCTGCACAGAATCGAAAGTCCGTCTCGGAGATTATCCGTTGTGGGATCGTCGTGGCCGAAGCCGTGGCCGCGGCACATGAGGCGGGCCTGATACACGGCGATCTGACTCCCAACAACGTGTTGCGCGGAACAGACGGCAGATTCGTCCTGACCGATTTCGGCTTCGCAAAACTCGTGGGCGACACTTCTCAGGGGGCGGTGGGTGGTACACCGGGATTTCTGGCCCCGGAGCAGATTTCGGATTCGTATGGCCCCGTTGGATTTCACACGGATGTCTATGGTTTCGGCGGAATGCTCTACGCGCTGCTGACAGGGATCGCACCCATGCAGGGACGTGACACACCGGAGATTCTTGCCAATGTCCTGTCGTCGCGTTCGCCCCCGCCAGTCAATGAACCGGCGAACGGTATTCCGCAGCTTCTGGATGACCTTCTGGCCGCCTGTCTGAAGAAGGAACCCATCGAACGACCATCATCCATGGTCGAAGTTGCAGCGACACTTCGAACCATCGAACGACAACTGAACAATCAGGTTCGGATCAACCAGGACTCGGCCTCCTGAACGATTTCAGTACCGAAAAGGCCGGCTGCAATCTCGCACATCTGCATGTGTAGGAACTGGTCGGACGCCGCCAATCTTTCCGCCTGACCGCAAATCACTTAAAGGTTCGTGAGGTGATGATGTCAAAGAAGCGTCGGCTGGGACCGCTGTGTCTGGTGACAATGGTGGCTGTTCTCTGGTCACTGAAACCACATTCCGATCTGGATCGAATGCAGAACGGAATTCAGATTCCCCTGAAGCATCCTCCATTAGGCACCGTTGTACCTGACACGAATCGTCGAGAAGCCAACATGGCCATCGAAGGGCAGTTGGATCTGGATCAAAT
>JAGQPY010000239.1 GCA_020426485.1 Planctomycetaceae bacterium | reverse complement strand
GAAACAAGTTTTCTGCAATAAAAATTCTAGCCAACACGGCCGGGCTTGGGCACTGTCGATTTGATCCGGGCAGCGACCTGCTGACAGAGACCGAAGCCCCAAAAGGTGTGTTCTTACTCCGATTCGCAACCGAAGGGGGCGGACCTCATGAGATCGACCACCTGCCTGTCAAGGAGACCATTTGCGGAATCGGAGGATCAGACGTGCGGTCACCATCCGGATCATCACGAACGGCACCGTGTGGTCGCTTCTTTGGAACTCAAAGGTCCATGAGGCCGGGGCGTTCGAGACCCGCCCCCGCCGGCAGGATATTCAGTAGTGATTCCGCCATTCGGAAATCGTCGGCCGTTGTAATCTTGATGTTGATCGGCCAACCTTCGCAGACATAGACAGATCCGCCATGGGCTTCAATCAGCGAAGCCTCGTCAGTGAAAAGTTCCGGATCGACGGCGGCCGAATAGGCGTCCAGCAGTAATGATCGGCGAAAGACCTGAGGCGTCTGAGCGAGAACCAGATTCGTTCGATCAACGGTTCGAGCGATTGTTCGGTCCGAATGCAGCTGTTTGACGGTACTGCTGACAGAAAGCCCGGGGATCGCGGCTCCGTGCGTGCGAGCGGCCGTGAAGACCTCTGTAATCCACGGCTCCGCAATCAAAGGGCGAGCCGCGTCGTGGACAGCGACGTAGGCCGCATCCGACCGCAAAGCCTTCAGACCGTTTCGAACACTCTCCGCGCGCGAAGCACCGCCTTCGCAGAGTCGAATGTTCATCATCGCCAGATTGGCTCCGAACCGCTCGCGAAACTCGTCGATGTCTTCTGCCGCAAGCACCAGCACGACTTCTGCCACGTCACTTCGATTGACAAAGTGGTCGACTGTTCGCAACCAGACGGCTCTGCCATTCAGTTCGACAAACGGCTTCTTCCGGTGAAAGCCCTGAAACCGACTGCTCTTTCCGGCTGCCGGCAGTATGACAGCAAATTCAGACATCTGAGTTTTCCTTTGGTCAGTTTTCCTTTGGCAACGACGTGCTGAAACGTCATGGTGGCCTGCGGTCGATGATCGACGCGAACAATGGAAGCGTTTCCGAGTTGCGGCACGCATTCTGTGTGATCAGATCCCGTGCCGGGCAGAATACTTTGTTACACTCTCCTGAACCACTCGTCGATCACGAGCGTTCCTTTGAATGCCCATTGTCGTTCACCGGCGCCGGTTTGGACTGAAGCCGAACGGGATGAGCATCGAACGGCAACCGGACTCCGTCGAGTGACAGTCGCAGTCATGACCTGAAACATCCTTTTCAAAGGGCATGTTCGATGAAAAGTTTTTCGAAACCGTTTGTCAGTACATACGCCGCCTGCATTTTATGGACACTGGCGGCAGGCGGCCAACCCTCGATGGCTGAAGAAGCCGCAGCGATTGGTGTTGGAAGCCAGGCTCCGGGATGGTCAATGCTGGAAGGAGTCGATGGTCAACATCACTCTCTGTCTGACTTAAAAGACCGGCAGGTGGTTGTGGTTTGTTTCACATCCAATACCTGTCCCTACTCGGTCGATTACGAACAGCGTCTGATAGATCTGCAAAGTCAATATTCTGACCATCCGGCTGGTGTGCAACTGGTGGCCATCAACGCCAATGCCGTGTCTGGTGATCGACTGGACGAAATGAAAAAACGCGCCAGTGACCGCGGGTTTCGCTTCTTGTACCTGCGCGACGAAACTCAGGAAGTTGCCAGGGCCTGGGGCGCGATCTACACGCCGGAATTCTTTGTCCTGAACAAAGACCGCACGATCATTTACAAAGGGGCCATGGACGACAGCACTGACGCCGAAAAGGTCAAAATCGCGTATGTTGATCTGGCCGTTCAGGCTGCCATCGACGGGAAAAAGCCTGAAGTGACAGAAACCGGAGCCCGCGGCTGCGCCATTCGCTTCAAGCGCCGACGGCGATAAACCCATCCGGGCGGAAGCTCAACCGGGGTGTGGGCACGGTCCAGATTACGTTGGCAGAATGGCGTTGTGATACACTTCCTGAACGTCATCACAGTCATTCAGCATGGCCAGGAATTTTTCCATCATGGGACCGTCATCAGTGCTGAGTTCTTTGTAGGCCTGCGGATGGAACGTGATCTCCTGAACTTCCAGTTCCAATTCAGGAAATGCTTCCAGCAAAGCGGTCTTGGCCTTGAAGAATTCACCGACGGGAGCAAACAGCGTGACGTAGCCGTCTTTGGCTTCGACGTCGTCCACGTCGACGTCCGCATTCAGCATCGCCTCCAGCACAGCGTCGCCATCGTCACCCTTGAAAGAAAAGATGGCCAGATGATCGAAGGAATGAGCGACTGACCCGGTCGGCCCCAGTTTGGAACCGGTCTTCGTGAAGCAGTTGCGAACGTCGGTGATCGTGCGATTGTTGTTGTCTGTCAGGCAGTCAACAATCACAGCACAGCCGCCGGGGCCATAACCTTCGTAGCGGACGGGCTGAAAGTCTTCGCCACCGACGCCTTTGGCTTTCTCGATGGCCTTTTCAATGACGTGAGCCGGAACCTGATCCCGTTTCGCTCGCTCAATCATATTTCGAAGAGCCGGATTACTGTCAGGGTCCGGCACTCCGTTTTTGGCCACCACGTACAGCTGTTTGCCATACCTGGAATACAGCTTGGACTTCTGTCCTGCCGTTTTAAAAATCGACGCTTTACGGTTCTCGAAACTTCTGCCCATGGCAACGGCCGTTTTTTGACAAAGACTGATGGACCCAGCGAAAACAAACGTTTCCGCCCGTTCTGAAACTGCAGTCTAACAAACAGCGACGAAATTTTCTCTCCCGTCTTCAGAACCGAGTTGAAGGCTTTCGTCAGTCAACAACAACGGTTCGATGGGTTCCGTCGTGATGAATCCAGGGCTCCGGGTGGGGGACTCGGCCGAGTTCTCGGCAGCCCGGACCGATTTTTTCCGTCCCGAGATCGGCTTCGACCGCATCGGCAATGGCCTGCAGCTGAGCAACGATCTCCGGATTCATTTCGTAAACGTTGTCCTTCTCGCCGATGTCGTTTTCCAGATTGTAAAGAGCAGGCTGAGCGTTGGGGTTTTGATTGGCCTTCCGATTCTTTGCATTGGTTGCTGCCTGACGGCTGACAAAATGCAGTTTCCACGGACCGGATCGCACGGCTTCCAGACGAAATCCGCGGAAGTAGTAAAACACTTCGTGTCCCGCCGCAGATGGTTCGGCCGACAGAACCGGCCAGATATTCAAGCCGTCTCGTTTACGGTCGTCCGGCAGTTTTGCCCCCGCCAGGAACGCCACCGTCGGCAGGATATCAATCATTCCGGTGACGGCGTCGGTGGATGTGTTTGCGGGAATGGTTTCCGGCCACCAGGCAATCGTCGGCACACGCATCCCGCCTTCCCATGTGGACCCCTTGAAACCTCGCAGCGGACCGTTTGAACCACGTGACGTACCGCCATTATCTGACGTGAAGATCACCAGCGTCTTTTTATCCAGCTGCAGGTCACGAACCGTGTCCAGCACCTGGCCAACGCTCCAGTCCACTTCTTCCACCCAGTCGCTGTACAGACCATGCTCAGATTTCCCGGCCCATTTCTTGCCGGGATAAAGCGGAAAGTGAACTGCACTGTGCGGCAGATACAGGAAGAAGGGTTTGTCTTTGTTTTCCCGAATGAACTTCACCGCGGCTGTTGTATAGGTTTCCACGATGCCCTGCTGTTCGTCCTGTTTGACTCGACCAACCACCTTCAGGTTTTCGACCAGAGGCAGCGGTGGCTGCTGATTTCCCTTCAAGCCGGTTTCGTCAGCACCGTGTCCGGCAATCAACGCTTCGCTGGGAGGCTTAACCACAGGAATTGGTTTGCCGAGATCACTCTTGGAACCTTCGGCCGCTGTCCCCATGTCGTTGGAATACGGTATGCCAAGATAGTAGTCAAACCCCTGACTGGTCGGCATGAATTCCGGCTGATCACCAAGATGCCATTTGCCGACACAGGCCGTCACGTAGCCTGCTTCCTTCAAAGCATCGGCCATCGTAACTTCGTTCGGATGCAGCCCGACCGCTCCCGACGGAAACAGCACCCCCGGAATCGGCAGCACTCGCTTTGGATAACAGCCCGTCATCAAACCCGCTCGCGAAGGCGAACAGACCGGAGCGGCATAGAAGCAGGTCAGCTTTCGGCCTTCGGCCGCCATCTGTTTGAGGTGCGGAGTTCGATTCTTTTCAGAGCCGAACGGTTCAATGTCAGCGTATCCCAGGTCATCGATGTTAATGAAAATGACGTTCGGTCGCTCCGGCCGATCCTGAGCCCCCAACGCAACAACGCTGTAGCTGACGTGCATCCAGATGATGGCCATCACAATTCCGGTCAGCGCACTCGGGGTCAGCGCAGCGCGCCGGTTCAGGCAGCTGTGAGAAGGTTCTGCAGAATGGCTGTTCACTTCGAGGATCCCCTTTGACGTTTGGTTGCGTGTGATTGAGATTCTTCTGATGTTCGATTCTTCAAGGCGCGTCGCTGAAGTCAGACTGATTGGGCACCGGACATTTCCTTTCGGCCATCAGTCGCCCGACTGGTCTGGAAGATCCAGTTCCGGAACGTCGATCCAGTCACGAAACTGCTCATCATCGATATTTCGACCGCTGATGACAGCAACGATATCTCCATCGCCTTGCGGATTTACCTGACCACTCAGCAGTGCAGCAACGGCAATCGCACCGGAGGGTTCACTTCGCAGTCCGTGCCGGTCGTACAGCCAGCGCATGGCCTGTCGAGTCTGCAGGTCAGGCACAGCAACCGAAGTGGCCAGATATTCCTGCAGCAGTGGCCAGTTGTGAATACCGACATCGTAGGACAGCAGACCGTCGCAGATGCTGATCGGGTGATCGAGACGAAGTCGTTCGCCGGCTTCGAGCGACCGCCGAAAGTCATCAGCACCGTCCGGTTCGACGCCAATGATCCGAGCGTGAGGAAAGTTCTCACCGATCGCAATGGCGTGTCCCGCCATCAGACCGCCGCCGCTGACAGGGCAGATAAAGTGCGACATCATCCGACGATGGTGTCGCAGTTCGTCGACAATCTCCAGGCCGCCAACTCCGTTCCCGGCGATCACATAGGGATCGTCATACGGCGATGCCTGAACCGCGCCGCGTTCTTCGGCCAGTTCCCGAGTAATGCGGTCTCGGTCACCCGTCTGGTGATCGTTCGCGATGTTGTAAGTCTGAATCTGAGCACCAAAAGAACGCGCGATCCGAAACTTCGTCTGCGGAGCCGTATCCGGCATCACGATGTGAACTTCCTTGCCATAACGCATACCGGCAAAGGAAATTCCGCAGGCAAAGTTGCCGGACGAATGAGCCACCACCGGGCGGTCTGCGATGCGATCCAGATTGCGGTGCATCCAGTTCAGCGCGCCCAGCAGCTTGAAGGAACCTACCGGAGTCCAGCCGTAATCCTTCAGCCAGACCTGTCGACCTTCCGCCAGATTCAGAGCGCGTTCCAGATGCCAGGATCGAATCAGAGGTGCTGCGGAAAGATGCTGCCGAATGACGCCCCTGGCCACCTGAACGTCTTCCAGGTTTGTGATGGTGACCGACATCAGGGAGCTTCACCGATACAGTAAAGAAATCGATTGGTTCTGAACAGCAGACAATCCTTCGCTACCGCCGGAGTCGCGTTGTACAGGCTGTCATCTCCGGAAATGACATTGTGATGCAGCACTTTGTACTCTTTGCCCGGAGCCACCACAAACACGCCGTTTTCACGAGTCGTCAGGAACATCTGCCCGCCCGCCAGAACGGTCGACGCGTAGACCCGTTCCTTCGTATCAACGCGTTCTCGGTAAACGCTTTCGCCGTTGGAGGCGTCCAGACAGTTCGCGATGCCTCGATCACTGATCCAGTACAGAAAACCTTCGTGATAAACAGGCGACGTCACATTCGCGCCGATGTTCGTGTCCCACACACGGTGAGTTTCCGTGACATCGCCGCTGCCTCCCAGCCGAATCGCCATGGCCTGGTTCTTGCGACCACCCAAAACATAGGCGATACCGTCATGAGCAACCACGCAGGGCACGACGTAGTCCAGGATGCCTTCACAGGTCCACAGCGCTTCGCCGGTGGCCGGATTGAAACCACGAACCTGATTTTCACAGCTGATGATCAGTTCGTCGCGACCGTCCGAGGACTTCGCGATCAGCGGCGTTGTCCAGCTGCGTTTCACATCGTCAATCCGCCACGCTTCGGAGCCCGTCTTTCGGTCGAACGCAATCACCGCTCCGGATTCTATGCTGGCGTTCATGATGACCAGATTCTGAAACAGAATCGGAGAAGCCGCCGAACCAAATCCGGCCGTCTTTTCACCCGTGGGCGCCTTCCACAGCAGGCTTCCATTGTGATCCAATGCGACAAGGCCGGAGACACCAAAGTAGGCGTACACTCCCAGTTCGTCACAGACAGGCGTCCCGGTGGCATAACCATGATCGACAACTCGTCGACTGGCTTCCTGTTCGGCAGCGGCCGCCGGGAACGATTTGTCCCAGAGCAGTTTTCCGTCTTCTTCATGGAAGCACAAAACGTGCAGCGTCAGGTCAGACTTGTCGCCCGGATTGTCGGGATCGAGCCCGTAGCCGGTAAACGAGGTGAGATAAATGTGGCCGTCAAAAACCACGGGACTGGAAGAACCATGCCCGGCGATCTCCGTTTTCCACCGGACATTCTTTTCAGCGGACCATTCGACAGGAACTTTGGCGGCCGGTGACGAAGCATTGCCATCCGAACCTCGAAACCGAGGCCAGTTTTCGGACTGAGCCGAAGGGCAGACAAAAAGAACACTGATCAGAACAGGCAGCCAGGTGCCGGAGCGGTGGATTCGCATTTGCATCGCCTCGAAGTGTCAGAAACATCAGCGAGACGTTTATACCGCTCAACAGGGCGCATCTCCATCGATCCGGTACGCGTCCCGCAAAATTCGCGTGTGAGCTGGCAGGTTGCCAAGACCGTCGAGAACCATTTTCAGCCCATCAGTTCCGCGTTTTTCGAAAAACAGCCCCCCCGAAAAAGGACTCCCGCCCCACTAAGCCGCCCCCAAATGCATCCTCGCCCCGAAACGGGAATCGTCAATACAACTTTCAATCTGCACCGTAAAGAACGCTCCGAAGCGGAGCGACAACGCCAGCAGAGTTGCCGCAGGTCATCGACACCGCAAAGCCAGGACCGCGATTCGGTCACAGCATGTGCTCATAACTTAAAACGATGAACCCCTCTGTCAGTCATTGTCATCGAACGAAACGGGCTCTGTAGCGATGCAGTCCATTTGATTGAGCCGAAACGTCGCCAGACAAGGTCTATCGCCTCATTTCATGCAAGACGTTCCGCCACTTTCTTGTTATCCGCAGGCGTGAACACCGACTTGTCTGATCACGAACTCGCTTTCTGTCTTTGCCGCATGAGGTTCGTTTTCTCAAGTCTACGGTCGCAACCGATCAAGGGAATCACCGAAAAGTTCGTCGTCTCCACGGCCGCCGAAGAGCAGGTCGATGCTCAAATCATCTTCGATCGAACCAAGGCTGAGCAATGCATCCTGAAGGCGACCATCTGCCCAGGCTATACCAGCGGCGCTCAACGATGCGGACGCGCTCTCGAACTCCGTTTTCCCTGCGATCAACAGATCGTCATCGTTATATCCGTACACTCGATCTGCACCTTCTCCACCAATCAGAATGTCGTGACCACTGTGCCCGACCAGCCGGTCATTTCCGCCTCCACCAGAGATAATATCATGCCCCAGTCCGCCGTTGACATAATCGTTTCCCTCGCCGACGATGATCGTGTCGTTCCCTCCGCCGGACTGTATGGAGTTGTTGCCCCAAAGGTCAGTCACCTGGTCATGAGCATTACCGGTTCGAATTCGATCGTTTCCTTCTCCGCCGTCAATAATTGCCGGACCGCTTCCCGAGATGATGTTGTCATTGCCGGCCCCGGCATTGATTTCGATCGGAACACTGATCCGACTGCTCACACTGACGCGATCATTTCCGGCCCCAAGGTCCATCGTAATTGATCCCAGTTCGCTGGCTGCCAATAGAAGCTGTTGACGCAGCATGCCGGGGATAATCAGCTGCACACGAATTCTATTTCGGCCGGCCGGAGAAATGACGACACGATCGTTTCCACTGCGGCCGATGATTTGCAGTTGGCCATCCTTCAGTTGCATTCCCTGCACAACAGCAGAAACCGTTTCGTTGGCCTCACCGCCCTGACCATCAACAGCAGTCACGGCAATATTGTATATGCCGCCCTGTTCGAAATTGTGTGTTGCTGTGAATTCCCGACCTCCGGGGGAAAGCTGAATTGTTTCAGGATCGCTGCCGTCCCCCCAATCCACGTGA
>JAGQPY010000238.1 GCA_020426485.1 Planctomycetaceae bacterium | reverse complement strand
CACCACCATACTCTCTGAATTCTTACCATTCCGGCGACAGAAATGGTTCGCAGCGTTTCCCATGGGGTGCATCGAAATTCAGCCAACCTGATGGGAATGATTCTCTGAAGTGCTCGAACGCGCGACATCAGAGACGAGCATTGGGCCATCTCTGCCCACGTTCGATTCGTCAGCATCGGCGGGGCATGGGCCTCCCTTCGGATCGTTCGACTTCCTGCGGACCGCGGCGATGTCCGGGAAACCCCGGGATTTCTAAAAAACGGTCGGTCGGAAGTTCCCTGTTTCCGGTTCATATGGTCCACGCGGACTGGGCATCGGCGTTGGTGGTTACCGGTTTTCGACAGACCTGGCCGAGATATCGTCACGGCGACAGCGATAGAAAACCAGCATTTTTCCCGTTTGAGCACCGCCGGTGGGAATGGCATTTGCCTCTCTTCTAAAGAAAATCGGTGCTGAGTTAATCTGCGGGATGTTGGAACGCGCGTCACATCAGCGGTTGGAGATCATAAAGACAGGTGGATCTCTCGCTGAAGACGGCCCGATGTCTGCCGCGGAATTACTCCAAGTGCCATCGAAATACCCAGTCATGCCCAAACTTCCAGCAGAGCACCCCTGATCATGCGTCCATTCACGTTCGATGGCTACGATCCGGAAGGATTTTACGACGAAATCATCACAGCTTCCGGTCACGCCCGGCCGGGTTCAGAAGTGCTGGTGAACTGCATCAATGATTTGCCGCCCGGTGAACTTAAGGTGCGGCAGGAGGCCATCGACAAAGCTCTGCTGCGAATGGGAATTACCTTTACCGTCTACGGCGACGAGCACGGAACGGAGAAGATCTTTCCCTTCGATATTGTTCCTCGCGTCGTGCAGGCCTTCGAATGGGCTCATATCGAAGCAGGTTTAAAGCAGCGTATTCAGGCGCTGAATCTGTTTATCGACGACATCTATCACGACCAGACTATTGTTCGAGAAGGCATTCTGCCGCGAGAGATTCTGGAAAAGGCGAAGTCGTTCCGGCGCCAGTGCATTGGTCTGAATCCGCCGAAGGGCATCTGGTGCCATATCACTGGGACTGATCTGATTCGCCACAGTGACGGTGCCATCTATGTGCTGGAAGACAACCTTCGCTGTCCGTCCGGTGTTTCGTACGTGCTGCAGAACCGCTCCGTGATGAAGCGCAGCTTTCCGCAGATATTTGCGGCGTCGAAAGTTCGGCCGGTGATTGACTATCCCAGTCATTTGTATGAGACACTTTCGTGGCTCAGTCCCGAAGATGTCCCGGATCCCACCATCGTGGTCCTGACGCCGGGCATTTATAATTCCGCCTACTACGAGCATTCCTTTCTGGCTCAGCAGATGGGCGTCGAACTGGTGGAAGGTCAGGATCTTGTGGTTCAGGATGACAAGGTGTTCATGAGAACAACCGAAGGGTTCCAGCGAGTTCACGTCATCTATCGCCGCATTGACGACGACTTTATGGACCCGAAGGCCTTCCGCAAAGACTCCATGCTGGGAGTTCCGGGCCTGATGGAAGCTTACCGTCGGGGCAATGTCGCTCTGGCCAATGCCCCCGGAACGGGTGTCGCAGACGACAAGGTGATCTACGCCTATGTCCCGGACATGATTCGCTATTACCTGAACGACGAACCAAAGATTCCGAACGTTCCGACTTATATCTGCGACCGAGAGGAAGACAGGAAATATGTTCTGAGTCACCTGTCGGAACTGGTGGTGAAAGCCGCCAACGAAGCCGGCGGCTACGGCATGCTGGTCGGCCCGCATTCTACGATCGAAGAGCAGCAGAAGTTTGCTCATCTGATCGAAGCGGACCCCAGAAATTACATCGCGCAGCCAACGCTGTCGCTCTCTCGTGTGCCCACACTGGTTGATGAACATTTTGAAGGGCGGCACGTTGACCTGCGTCCCTACATCCTGTACGGAGAAAAGGTGTGGGTTCTTCCCGGCGGGCTGACTCGAGTTGCGTTGAAGAAGGGTTCGCTGGTCGTCAACAGTTCGCAGGGCGGCGGCAGCAAGGACACATGGGTGATTTCCGGACATGGTGAAGAACTGTCCGACCTGGACAAGGTTCTGTGACCTGTGTCTGCAGTGAAACAATAGAAACCACGGATTTCATTCCGGATCAGATTTCGGGGTCTTTGAATATGCTGAGCAGAGTCGCCAATTCCATTTACTGGATGTCACGTTACGTGGAGCGAGCCGAAAACATCGGACGCTTTATCGAAGTCACCATTCAATCCGTCCTGGATCAGCCGACCGACGCGTTTGAACAATGGGAGCCTCTGGTCCGAGCCACCGGCGACGACGAGTACTTCCTGAAAACTTACGGGACATTCACGTCCGACAACGTTCGCTGGTTTCTGACATTCGATCGCGAATATCCAAACTCCCTGTTCGCGTCGATCAGCAATGCTCGGGAAAACGCTCGGACAGTTCGCGAAGCGATTTCTTCAGAATCCTGGGAACAGCTGAATTCGTTCTACCACACCGTGAAACAGGCAGCAGCGGTGGGAGCTTCGGCTGCCAATGTGGAATTCTACGAGTCCGTGCGACAGCAGTGCCATCTGTTCAACGGCATTCTGAACGCGACGATGTCCCGTGGCAGTGGCTGGCACTTTGCCAACGTCGGTCAGCTGCTGGAACGCGCCGACAAGTCCAGTCGAATTCTGGACGTCAAGTACTTTATGCTGCTGCGAAACATTCAGGAGATCGACACGACGTTTGACGACCTGCTGTGGTCGGCTGTTCTGCGATCCGTCAGCGGATTTGAAATGTTTCGCAAACGTTACCACGCGCTGAATGTGGATCGCGTCGTGGAATTCCTGCTGCTGGACCCCACGTTCCCCAGAGCGGTGCTGTGTTGTATCGAACAGGTCCGAAATTCGCTGCTGTTACTTCCGGGACCTTCAATGCCGGACGGAAACCCTGCCGTGCGACAGGCCAGTCAGCTCATTGATCGACTGACATCCACGACGGCTCGATCCATCATTAACGGAGGCATGCATGAATTCATCGACCAAACGCAGCACGAAATGAATGCCATCGGTGAAGCCATTCACGACACCTATTTCGCCGTCCGGCAGTTCACTCAGCCGGTCGGCATGAGTCAGTCACAGTTTTCCACTGCCATGACGCGTTGACACGGCAGCGACTTGACTGCGGCCGGAATTGTGGGCTGAGTTCATTCCGTCAGACAAACGGCGATCGAGCAAAACAGGCAACAGAACGACAATCACTCTATGACTATTCGCGTCGCACTGAATCACAGGACGTCCTACCACTATGATCGCCGCATTTCACTGGGACCTCAGATTGTCCGACTGCGTCCGGCTCCGCACTGCAGGACACCGATTCACAGCTATTCGTTGAAGGTCCGGCCGGAAGAGCATTTTGTCAACTGGCAGCAGGATCCTCACGCCAACTTTCTGGCGCGATTTGTGTTTCAGGAGAAGACGACATGCCTGGATGTGGAAGTTGATCTGATCGCGGAAATGACGGTGATCAATCCGTTTGATTTCTTCGTGGAAGAATCTGCCGATCAATATCCGTTTAAGTACGACGCGTGGTTGAGTCAGGAGCTGCAGCCGTTTCTGGAGACGATTCCGGCCACCGGAGAATGGCAGAAGTTTTTGCAGAGCATCGATCGCCGCAAACGCAACACGGTCGACTTTCTGGTTGACCTGAATGCTCGCCTGCAGCAGGAAATTCGTTACGAAATCCGTATGGAGCCGGGCGTTCAGACGCCGGAAGAAACGCTGACTCTGCGCCGAGGTTCCTGCCGCGATTCCAGCTGGCTGCTGGTTCAGACACTGCGACATCTGGGACTGGCATCGCGGTTTGTGTCGGGGTATCTGATTCAGCTGGCTCCGGACGTGAAGTCGCTGGACGGGCCGTCCGGAACCGAAGTCGACTTCACCGACCTGCATGCCTGGACGGAAGTCTATCTGCCGGGTGCCGGCTGGGTGGGGCTTGACCCGACATCCGGACTGCTGGCGGGCGAAGGACACATTCCTCTGGCGTGTACTCCCGAGCCCATGTCAGCGGCGCCGATCAGTGGTACTCTGGATGAATGCGAAGTCGAATTCGACTTTCAGATGACGGTGACTCGCATTCATGAAGATCCGCGAGTCACGAAGCCGTACTCCGATCGGCAGTGGGAAGCCATCAGTCAACTGGGACACAGAATTGACCAGCGACTGCTGGATTCCGATGTTCGTCTGACAATGGGTGGTGAACCCACATTCGTTTCGATCGACGACATGGATGGTGCCGAATGGAATTCGGCGGCCGTTGGTCCTCATAAACGACGACTGTCCGAACACCTGATCAAGCGACTGCGCACCGCTTTTGCCGAAGGCGGCATGCTGCACTATGGTCAGGGGAAGTGGTATCCGGGAGAATCACTGCCTCGCTGGGCTCTGGCCTGTTATTGGCGAGCCGACGGGATTCCGGTGTGGCATGATCCGTCACTGGTGGCCGATATCGACCGAGACTACGGACTGGGTATTGAAGCGGCGGCCAGATTTGTTCAGCACCTCGCGCGAGTGCTGGAGGTTTCGGACCGCTATATCGTGCCGGCCTACGAAGACATCGCGCATTATCTGTGGAAGGAACAGCGACTTCCTGTCAACGTTGATCCGCGCGACCCGAAACTGAAGAACCCCGAAGATCGAGCCCGTATGGTCGCCGTTTTTGATCGCGGCGTTGGATCACCGGTTGGCTTCGTCATGCCGCTTCGCCGTCAGTGGTGGCAAAGTCAGCATCGTCCGTGGATCAGCGGCCCCTGGCCGGTGCGTTCTGACCGGATGTTTCTGTTGCCGGGAGACTCACCGCTGGGACTGCGACTGCCGCTGGATGCTCTGCCGTGGCTGCCGGCTTCTCAGATGCCCAGCCATCATCCGCGAGACCCTTTGGCACCGCGACCGCCGCTGCCAACCTTTGAAGACCGTCGGCAGGCCTCTGTGCGCGGAGCGGAACAGGCCGTTTCGATACAGGGGATTTCCGAACAGATTCTTTCGCGGGAGCGGCCGGACACAGACGAACCCATTGATCCGCGAGCTGTCGTCAGAACGGCCCTGTGCGTGGAACCTCGTCATGGCCGTCTGCATGTCTTCATGCCGCCGGTTGAACTCCTGGAAGACTATCTGGATCTGATTGCCGCCATTGAATGCACGGCTCAGGCGCTGCAGATGGCCGTGGTTGTGGAAGGTTATCTTCCGCCGCAGGATGATCGTCTGAAATGTCTGAAGGTGACTCCCGATCCCGGCGTGATCGAAGTCAATACGCACCCCACGTCGACGTGGGACGAACTGGTCGAACTCACAACGACCCTGTACGAAGAAGCTCGTCAGACGCGGCTGGGCACGGAGAAGTTTGATCTGGACGGAAAGCACAACGGCACCGGCGGCGGAAATCATGTCGTGCTGGGCGGCCCGACTCCGGCTGACAGTCCGTTCCTGCGACGTCCGGACATGCTGAAAAGTTTCGTCGGCTACTGGCTGAATCATCCGTCGCTGTCGTATCTGTTCAGCGGTCGCTTCATCGGTCCCACCAGTCAGGCGCCGCGCGTTGATGAAGGTCGTCGGGATGCGTTGTACGAACTGGACCTGGCGTTTTCTCTGGTGCCGGATCGAAGTCAGCCTGCTGCTCCGTGGCTGGTCGATCGATTGTTTCGCAATCTGCTGATTGACCTGACCGGAAATACTCACCGATCAGAAATCTGCATCGACAAGCTTTATTCACCGGACAGCAGCACCGGACGACTGGGGCTGGTGGAACTGCGCGGCTTTGAAATGCCTCCGCATGCACGCATGAGCCTGACTCAGCAGTTGCTGATTCGAGCGCTGACGGCAAAGTTCTGGAATGCTCCCTTCACGGAACGCCTGACAGACTGGGGAACATCCCTTCACGATCGGTATCTGCTGCCTTGGTACGTCTGGACAGACTTTGGGCATGTGATCGACGACCTGAATCGTGAAGGGTTTGAATTCGAACGCAGCTGGTTTGCGCCACACTTTGAGTTTCGCTTTCCGCTGATCGGTGAAATCACTCGCGAAGGTATCCATCTGGAACTGCGGTTTGCCATCGAACCGTGGTACGTTCTGGGGGAAGAACCGGGAGGCGGGGGAACGGTGCGGTTCGTTGATTCGTCTATTGAGCGACTGCAGGTCAAAGTCACCGGAATGACCGGGGATCGTTACATCGTCACGTGCAACGGACGTCGCGTGCCGCTGCATCCCACCGGAACGCAGGGTGAATTCGTTGCTGCGGTGCGGTATCGAGCGTGGTGTCCGGCGTCCTGTCTGCATCCCACGATTCCAGTGCACACACCGCTGGTTTTTGATATTCTGGACACATGGTCAGAACGTTCGGTCGGCGGCTGCATGTATCACGTGGCTCATCCTGCCGGACGCAACTACGAGACATTTCCAGTGAACGCATACGAAGCTGAGGCGAGGCGCGTGGCGAGATTCTTTGCGATGGGGCATACCCCCGGTTCGGTGGTCATTCCACCGGCGGAACGAAATCCTGCATTTCCAATGACACTTGACCTGCGTCGAGGCGTGCAACCTGCATGACCGCTTCCCGCAATCTCGGTCCCGACATTCCGCCCTCAGCCGCCCCCAGCGCTTTCTCCTTCTTTCGAGACTACGCACCCATTCCCGGCGTGTACGACGAATGTTGTCACGCGGACGGCACGATTCGACAGGAATGGAAGTCTGTGGCCGATCGTCTGGATACCATGGGGCTGACGGAACTGTGCCAGCGCTGGCATCAGGCCCGCGCGCAGATCGCGCGTGACGGTGTCACCTTCAATCCGCATGATTCGGAAGGAATCGTATCGCGGCCGTGGCTGCTGGATGCCATTCCGCTGGTCATTGAAGAAGCGGCGTGGAATCAACTGACCGAACAGCTGGCTCAGCGAGCACAGCTGATGCAGCTGCTGCTGGCCGATCTGTTCGGCGAACAGCGACTGCTGAAGGAACGCATCATTCCTCCGGATGTGCTGTTTGGCCATCCGGCATGGCACCCGGTTTATCAGGACCTCTACCCGGCTGGTCATCGTTTTCTGGAATACTACGTCACCGATCTGGCCCGAGCACCGGACGGTCAGTGGTGGGCGACCGGTGATCGAACCAAGTCCCCGTTCGGACTGGGTTACGTTCTGGAAAACCGCATCGTCACATCACGTATGCTGTCCACGACTCTGCGGAAAGTTCCCGTCAAACGACTGGCTCCGTTCTACGCCACATTGAAGGAACAGCTTCGAAAGATCGCACCACGATTCAAAGACAATCCTCGGATTGTGCTGTGGTCGAAGGGGCCCAAGAGTCGTTCGTACTTTGAAGATTCCTACCTGTCGCGTTATCTGGGTTACACTCTGGCCGAAGGCGGCGACCTTGCGATTCGTGGAGAGAGCGTTCAGCTGAAGACGCTGGGCGGCTTGTTGCCGGTGGAAGTGCTGTTTCGACGGCTGGACGACGATGACTGCGATCCCATCGAACTGAGATCAGCGTCTGAACACGGAGTTCCCGGGCTGCTGGATTCCATTCGCAACCGAAAGGTGGCGGTTACCAATTCCATTGGGTGCCGCCTTGTGGAATCGCCCGCCTTTCTGCCGTTTCTTCCGGCCATTGCCCGGTTCCTGTTGTCGGAAGATCTGAAGCTGCCGTCCGTTCCCACATGGTGGTGCGGCGATGCCGACAGTCTGAACTATGTGCTCGAGAATCTGGACGGATTGACGGTGCGTCCTGCCTTTCGTCTGGTCGATGAAACAGCGTTGCATTCGTCGAAACTGACGTCCGCGGAACGTGAGCAACTGGTGGCCAGGATCAAAGCATCGCCACAGAACTATGTGGCTCAGCATTCCATTCAGCGATCGACCACACCCGTTCTGCTTGATCAGAAGGTTGTGCCGTGGTTTCTGGCTCTCCGAACGTTTCTGGTCGCCACGGATGACGGTTATCGAGCCATGCCGGGCGGACTGGCTCGAGTGTCCCCGGATTCGGACAGTCTGAACTTCACCATGACATCCGGCGAACGCACTCAGGATGTCTGGATTGCAACGGATCGACACGAACAGGAAGTCAGCCTGCTGGAGCCGCCCACGAAACAGGTCGTTCCTCGTCGCAGCGGGTCTGAGCTTCCCAGTCGTGTGGCAGACAATATGTTCTGGCTGGGAAGGTACATCGAACGAGCCGAACAGGTTTCCCGACTGTTCCGAACCGTGTTCGAAACTCTGGAATCTGAACTTCCGGAAGGCCCGGAACATCTGCCACTGGTGCGAATGCTGGCGGAACAGGGCCACGTAGAACCCGATCATGTGGTTCCCGAACTGCGAAACATGTCGACGGAACTGATCGACATGCTCCCGAAGTCTCT
>JAGQPY010000237.1 GCA_020426485.1 Planctomycetaceae bacterium | reverse complement strand
CCTGTTGCGGTAATGCTGACAGACTGAGTTCCATCGAACAACGCATCATCAACGGCAGTAATAGTAAACGTGGCAGAAGACTGTCCCGCCGGAATCGTCACCGAAGCAGGCACCGTGGCTTCTGTTTCATCACTCGATGCCAGCAGCACCACCAGTGCTTCGGTTGTGTCGGTATTGCGGCTGACTGTCCCGATCGCCGTTCCGCCGGCTTCGCTGATCGATGATGGGTCAATGGTCACCGTAAGAGCCGCCGTTTCATCATCGATGACCTCCACAGCACCCACCCCGTCGGCATGATCTGCTGCGGATGCGGTGATTGACACGATTTGATTTCCATCAGCAAGGGCGTCGTCAACACCAGCGATGGTGAACACTGGTGAAGTCGTTTCACCGGCCGGAATGATGACCGTGCCCATCACGGTGGCTTCGCCCGTGTCGCTGCTGACCAGAGTCACTGTCAGTGGGTTGGTGGTGTCCGTATTTCGAGTGACGGTGGCGGTCGTCGTCCCGCCGTTTTCGCTGATGGCAGAATCGACAATCGACAGCGTTAACTGTTTCCTCTGATTGCCGAAGTCTACGTTTTCCTGAACCGCATTCGCTGCCACCGTAACGCGGTGCGACCCGGTCGATGCCGGCACATAATCCAGGCCATTCAGCCCGATGGATTCCGACAGCGTCAAAATGGTTTGACGCGTCCCATCGATGACGTTAACGGCTGACAAAGTGGTGCCCGAAGTGGACATGACAAACTGAGAACCGTTATGCGTAAAGCCGAAGGCTGCGAGAGCGGGCGTGGCGACAGACAACAGCGAGGCAGCTCCGGTTTCGGCGTCGAAGGCCCAGAACTGATCATCCGCATTGTCAAACGCGATAACCCTGTTGTTCGCCGCATCAAACGCAATGCCGCTCGTACCTGTGATCTGCGGTGTGCCCGGACCAATGACGGTGACTGCGCCTGTGGACTGGTTGATGGAAACCAGATCGCGAGAAGCCCCTGCATCTCCAACGATCGTGAACAGTGTGTCGGATTGAGAATCATAGGCGAGGCCAAACACGGCCTGACCACCGATGGGGCCGATCAGGGTGGCCGCACCAGTCACCGGATCCACCGAATACAGACTATCTGCTCCAGTCCCTTGAAGTGCAAAGATCTCACCAGACCATGATGTCGCGATTCCGTGAATCGCAGTACCAAATGCTCCGACACGAGTCACCTGACCAGTTGCGGCATCGATCGTGACCAGCTCATTCGTCGAGGCTGCGACACCATAGTAGAAGGCATCATAGGGGGCCGGGGACGTCTGAATGAATCCAGCTGCAACAACTTCGCGCACCGAATAATTGCCGGTTGGCAGATTTGTGAACTGGTAAGTTCCGTCACTGGCCGTCTGAGTCGACAGTTCGCCCGTATCCAGCACACCGTTGTCGTTGGAATCCAGATAGATCGTGACGCCGACGAGCGGACCCTCCCCGGCATCTCGCTGACCATCGCCGTCAAGATCTTCGAACTTAACGCCACTGATGCTGCCGGTGTCTCGCTGGTTGCCAAAGTCAAGACCGGAGACTTCCTGTCCGGCAGCCACCGTGATTCGATGAGCTCCGTCGATGGAATTTGATGCTCCCAACCCGGAGACGTCAAAACCGACCTGGAACGTTCGTACCAGTGATCCGGTCGGAGTGTAGACCAGCACGGTGCCGCCGGGATCATTAAAACCCAGGTAGATTTCGCCATCAATGCTTGTCGCTCCGACGTTCGTTCCATTGACCGCCGCGTGCGAAAACGAACTGTTGACCGCTCCGGATACAGGATCCAGCAGCGCCACGACGCTGGACGAACCAATCGGTGCAATCAATTGACCGCCGGAGGCATCCGGAAGCTCTCCAAGACCACCGGACGGTACAAAGTTTCCGCCGGCGGACAGCGATCTGACAATGGTATTGGTCGCCGGGTTAACGACGGTAACTGTCTGCGAAACCGGATCATTCAGATAAAGCAATCCGTCCATCACAGCGACTCCATCCCAGCGCGGAGTTGTCGCCAGAGCCATGGTATCCAGAACGGCCCCGGTGTCCGGCTGAATTTCATAAAGTGTATCGGTGACGGAATCGACCAGAAAGATTGTGTGCCCATCAAACGCCAGTCCGGCTGTCGCCCCGGAAACTCCTGTCGGAGTGTTAAACGTATTCAGAGTTGCACCGGTCGCCGGATCGAGTTCAACGATACGCGAAGAGTTTGTGACGTTGGGATCGATGGCGAACATCCGAGCAACCGCGACATTCGGGTACGTCTGTGAATAGCCACGCGGCACCACTTCCCGCACGGTGTAATCACCGGCAGGCACTTCGGTGAACAGATAGTTGCCGTTCGCATCCGTGATCACACTGGGTTCGACTCCCGGCACGCCGAAGCCGGTTGTCAGGAATTCCACAGGAGTATTGTCGAAGGCTCCATTGTGATTCAGATCCAGATAGATCCGCACACCACCAAGCGCAGGTTCGCCCGAATCCCGCAAACCGTTTCCGTTGACGTCTTCGAACTTCGTTCCGCTGATTGTGCCGGTTGGTTGATCATCGTCTGTTGTGGTCGCCACAATCGCGCGAGCCGGAACAGAAGCGAAGGCGGGATCACTGGCTGCATCGTTCACGGAAACAAGGATCTGCGTGGACTGATCTCCGTCTGTGACCAGATCGTCAACTCCGGTGAGGGTAACGGTCTGCGGGACATTCCAGTTGGCGGGTGTAAACGTCAGCGAACTCACGTTCGCCGTTACTTCCCCTGTGTCACTGCTGCTCACATCGAAGATAACATTTGTCGCCGGCTGGACAGTCAACTGAACCAGAAACTGATCCTGAGTTCCCGATTCATCGACAATTGTATCGCCGTCGGTTTCCGTCAGGGTAAAGCCGGCAACATCATTGTCCGTGACATCGACAGAATCACCGGCCCCGACATGTCCTGGTGCAGACGCTGTCACTGTGACCGTCTGTGTGCCATCAATGACCACATCATCAACGGCATTGACCTGAAACGCCGCTGACGTTGTCTGTCCGGCGGGAATGATAACCGTCAGTGGAACGGTCGCTTCGGAGGTGTCGCTGCTGGCCAGCGTAACGGTCAGAGAGTTCGTCGTGTCGGAATTGCGTGAAACCGTTGCGGTGGTCGCGCCCACACCGTCCGCTTCACTAATCTGGGCGGCCGCGATCGTCAAAGTCAGCGTTGCGGTTTCGTCATCCAGAATGTCGATGCCGGCCGAACCTGGCTGAAATGCCGGAGTGCCCGTATCGAGCTTCATGGCCCAGAAATTGCTGACGTATCCACCCAGGGCCACGACGCTGCCATCGGGGTGATTGGCCAATGCGCGGATCTGTTCAAAGGTTCCCGGTTGAGGTCCGAGGACCAGTCGGCCATCGCCGTCAAACGTGGTGTCCAGAGTACCGTCAGAGTTGTAGCGAGCGAACGCCAGGTTGAAGCCTTGCCCGCTGACAAAGGCGCCGCCACCGACAATGATTCGACCATCCTGCTGAACAGCGACATCGCGAGCTTCGTCACTGAGTCCGAAAAAGTCCAGAACGTCTTTGCCGTCGCCGCTGAAGGATGTGTCCAGTGAACCGTCTGTGTTTAATCTGGCAGTCGCCCAATTGTTGCGTGAGTTCGCGGAGCCCACAATAACAATCTTACCATCCGGCTGGATCCTCACCGTTTCAGCCAGTTCGGTGGCTCCAAAATTCACGGTCTGAAATCCATCACCGCTGAAGCTGCTGTCGTTCGAACCGTCGGTATTGAATCTGGACACTCCAAAGTCACCGGAACTATTCCCGACCAATACAATCTTGCCGTCGGCCTGCTGCTCGGCTCCGTATCCGCTTCCCGAACCGGCTGACGTTGCCAGTCCGTTTACACCGTAGCTGATGTCCACCGTACCATTATAGTGGTAGCGACGGACCGAAGGCTTTCCAGCGAAACCGCCGGCTGCAAAGAAGCCACCGTCACCGGAGTTGTCCACAATGATATCGCTGCCCGAAATCGCTGTGTCGGCGTTCAGTTGCAGGTTAAGTCCCCCGGCGGAATCGTAGCGGGCCACAACGTGGTCACCCGTGCCAACCCCGCGTCCGATGACGATCACCTGGCCGTCCGGATACAGTGCGATTCCCTGAGGGAAAATGTCGTCTGGAGAGCCATTCGAAGTGAATGTCGTTGTTGCGATACCGCCATTGCCCCACGTCGTATCCAACGAACCATCGACATTCAGCCGGTAAACATTCCACGAACTATCGATGCTTGGGTGCCGTCCTGCCGCGATGATCTTCCCATCCGGTTGTATCGCGACATCCAGCGTCGTGAAGTCAAGGTCCTGGCGATAGCCAGGAATCGCCGCCAGTCCGTTCGTGCCAAAGGACGTGTCCAGCCCCACGACACCGGAATTGGCAACGGTGGCCGAAATATTGACCGACTGTGTGCCGTCAGCAATCGCGTCATCAACCCCTGTGATCGGAAAATTGACGCTGGAACTTCCCGCCGGAATGATGACACTCGCCGGAACAGTCGCCTCCGTCGTATCGTCACTCGTCAACTGCACCGTCACCGGCTGACTCAGATCACTCGTGTTGCGAGTCACCGTGCCAACAGCCGTTCCGCCGTTTTCACTGATCGCCGCGGGATTAATTGTGACGGTGAGGGCAGCAACATCATCATCGGTCACGTCGAGCGATCCGACGCCGTCCAGATGGTTCAGCGCGGTGGCAGTGATGAGGACCGTTTGAGTCCCGTCCACCAGAGCATCGTCCACCGCATCGATTGCAAACGCAGCAGAAGTCGTCTGCCCGGCGGGAATGGTGACTGTGAGTGGAACGATGGCTTCAGAAAGGTCACCGCTGGTGAGTGTCACCGTTAAAGGATTGGTCGTGTCGGAATTGCGCGTCACGGTTGCAGTTGTCGCACCGACGCCGGCGGCCTCGCTGATCGAAGAGGCCGCAATGTTGACGGTCAACGCTGGTTGCACTACGGCAGCTGCGGCAACATCCAGCTCATAGGCCTGAACAGCATCGACGGTTCCTCGAACCCTGACATAATATGTCCCGGCCGCCGCAAGACTGAAACTGATAGTCTCAACGGGAGCGACAGGACTTTCAACTCCCGTGCCAATCACCGTTATTCCGTCGCTGCCGATCAGCTCCAGAATCAGATCGTTCTGGTTCGATGTGTCAAACGCCGACTGAGTTCCACCCTGAGGCCCCTGATTGTATGTCGGTCCTCGCTGAGTCAGCGTGATGTCCACGGTGGCCGAAGAAGTGACCGAAAAACTGTAGATGTCGTTATCCTGAATGCCATCAATCGTCACGATGGAAGTATCAGCGAAAGCCACAAAGGTATCATTAGCATCACCACCAATGCTTTGAGACTGTCCTGGTGCGACAACCCCCAGACCGAACGCAGTTCCGGAAGTGTCGTTGCCTTCAAGGTCGTCACCGTAATGTCGTTGAGCCGCCAGAATGTCGTCCAGCTGAGGTCCGTCAAACGACAGGCTGATGAACGGTTCCATCAGGAACCCGGCGTTGTTTGATTCGACGTGTCGAAGACCGATTCCGTGGCCGGCTTCATGAGCCAACGTATTTCGAAGTCGCAGCGAGTTCGAAGTGGTCGACGTGAAATAAGTGTCACCGGTATCGATGACCATATCTCCATGGTTCGGATAAAAATTGTAGGCCAGCACATTCGACGGACCGTCAATGTAATGGCCTCCAATTCGGACATCGCCTCGAACACCCGTCACACCCGGATTCGCCGTCGTATTGGTGAAGCCAACACCGTCATCAAACGGTTCATAGACATACGTCAGACCGGTCAGCTCGCTCCAGCGATCAAACACGCTTTCAAAATGAGTGAACCACGGTTCATCTGTATAGTTGGTGTCTAATGTGTTCACTCCATAGATGCCGCCCAGATAGGACACCAGATTACTGGGGTCGGCTGTCTCCGCAGCGATTCCTCCCAAAGCCGGAATGGCGGTTCCGTCCGGCACGATGCTCCACGTCAGAATTGTGGGATCACCCTGAGTCAGCCCGGAACCACTGGTCGCTGTGGTCGACCAGCGACTGGCCAGATTGAATGCATCGGGACCGGTCCCGCCAGCTTCTCCGACATAGTCATTCACCGAGTTCACGTAGTCCAGGGGAGTTCCCGGAGCGAAAACGGCGTGGGCATGACTTTCAGTGATGTCGTTCTGCAGATCTCCCAAGCCATTGACAACCGTCTGCCCGGACAGGAGTGCTCGAACTTCCAGAGATTCGACGGCCGCAGATCGTTGGCGATGTTGTCGTTGTCGTTCGACACGTTTTCGCCGCCCCGACAGCAGCGAGTCCAGCAATGACTCTCGAATAACGGCGAATGAAGACGTGCGGTACGTACTCGATCGGCGAAGCATAAACCCTCCTGAAGACTGCAGAGAAATTTCAGAGGAATGCCGCGATTTCGAGACCAGCACCGGTTGTGAGATGCCACGCGGTCTCGCCAAAGCGTGTGGGAATCCACAAGAAGAGCCCGGATTCAATCAGAAGGCTTTCTCAGCGGCAAGACGACGGCGCCTGGAAATCTCGCCAAAATCAAGAAAGTCGCGCAAGGCGGCGGATTCCGCGTTTGATTTCACGAACAAATTCATCGCGCCGCGCCCTGTCACAGTTCACATTTGCTCAGTGAAGTTGTTCCCCAGTCGCGGCTCCTGAGAATCGACAATGCCTCGCTCCTCTGCAACCAGCTTGGCGAAAGCGCTCGCGACACTCCGCTGGTCCTGAGTCCACACGATCTTCAGGTCAGACAGACTTTGCGTGCGATTCCAAGGCAACCGCCGCAGTCTCAAAGCAAACAGGTAGCGTGGTCGACAGAACGATTGAACGCCATTGCCCGCACACGCTCAACGACAGCGGCGGTGGGGTGAACGGAACTCGATGATGCTTTCGTGGCCGGCCGTGAGCCGCCAATGACGAAGCCCCGTGTTGCATTTCAAAATGAACACGGGGCAATTGGCGTCGTCGCACCTGTTTCAACGGCCGGGAGAAACGTAACTCCAGCCTCCATAGCTGCGCGCGGTTCGTAACCGTGACTGGTACACCGGTGACGTCAACACTTCGGGATACTCGGTCTGAAGACGCACGTCCGTGGCGATGTAGTACCATGACAGTCCGAGCACCTCCGACAGCGATCCACTGTCCAGAGCGATCTCGTAAAGTTCCAGCATGAGTTCGGCGTCGTCGTAATCCGTTGTGCTGTAGACCGTCTGCCAGCCGCTGGCTCCGGACGTCCACATTTCCACGCGTACCTGAACGTGGTAGGTATTGGAAATAGATGTCTGTGCATTCGCGGACGAACTCAGCAGACAAAGGAACAGTGCGGCGGCGGCAATTCGAAACGTTGACATGAGAAAGATCTTTCCGGAATCCGTAAGCCAGAGTCACAAAACCTGACACAAACAACTGTGTCCTGAGGTTCAAAGCGAACTCCAGCTCCGAATGTGACAGGCTTTCCCGGCAAGCCGTGAACTGCAACGTGGATGGCTTCGATGGCACTCGATGACCGCATTAGCTGCGCTTATTGCGGAAAACCTGTTTCAGTTGAGTCAGGATTTCAGAGCGACCAACGGGAGCGTTTCCAAGCGGTAGCTCGAATTGGTCCAAGGCTCTGCCTCGTTAGAGTCGTCACTCTCGCGAAGGCGAGACTCCGGATCATGTTGGGCAAGCTCCTGCCCGCCGACTTATGGACTCACCACCCAAAAACAGACATGAGCCTGGCCCGCTGCCCTGGCGATCAAGTGGTACAGACACTCATGTCTGCAGAGCTTTGCATCAGGTGGTACAGGCATTTCTGTCTGCGGAGCTTTGTGTCAGGTGGTGCAGACATTTCTGTCTGCGGAGCTTGCATCAGGTGGTACAGGCATTTCTGTCTGCAGAGCTTTGTATCAGGTGGTGCAGACATTCCTGTCTGCGGAGTTTCAGCAGAACCCGGTCTCCATGGCCTGACAATTTTCAGTAACCAAAACACTCCATTGGCTGGCAATACTCTCTTTTCAATCCAGCCCACGTCCCTCCCCCGAAGAATTCGGGGGAGGTCGGACAAGCGAAGCGAAGTCCGGGAGGGGGCCGGTTGTCGGCAATCACACCGTTGTGCGCTGGTCTCCGTTGTGCGCGGGTCTCCCGACCCCGCACCCAAACCACCGTTGTGCGCGGGTCTCCCGACCCCGCAACCAAACTCCGTTGTGTGCTGGTCTCCTGACTCCGCCCCCAAACATCAACCTCCGTTGTGCGCTGGTCTCCTGACCCCGCACCCGAACATCAAACGGCCGGAATCGTGGCACTGAACACCGGGCTGAACGGGCCGGATTCGCCTTTGGTGTTCACCCACCGCAGACGATAATGAGCGGGCTGGCCGCCTTCGCCGTCGCGGAACGTGATGACTT
>JAGQPY010000236.1 GCA_020426485.1 Planctomycetaceae bacterium | reverse complement strand
CAGTGATCGCGCCCGCTGGCTGAATTGATGTTCGGCGTGCGACCAAAATCTGTCAGCCACACAACCAGTGTATTGTCCAGAAGGCCTCGGTCTTCCAGATCCGTCAACAGCGCCGGGAGCCCCTGATCGACGGGCGGAATTCGACTGTCCTTCAGGCTCTTGAAGTTATTGGAATGCGTGTCCCAGCCGCCATCGGTGACCGTCACGAAGCGCACACCGCTTTCCACCAGCCGTCGAGCCAGCAGGCAGTTCTGTCCGAATTTATTCCGACCATACGAATCGCGCAGTTGATCGGACTCATCTTCAATCTGAAATGCCGTTTTGGTTTCCGGAGCCGTAATCATTTCGAATGCGGCTTTGAAGTTCTCATCCAGAGCATCAAAAGCCTGAGGCTGAAGATCGGTCTGTCGCTGCAGATCATCAATCGCCGTCAGCATCTGGCGACGCCGATCGACTCGCTCCGGAGTCACGCCTGATGGAAAACTGATGTCTCGAACATTGAAGCTTTTCGCATTCGGATCGGCGAGGATTTCGAAGGGGTTATTTTCGAGCCCCAGAATTCCGGCCTGACCACCCCCAAAACGACGATCGATGGAACTGCCCAGCTGGACGAACGGGGGCAGAGCGGACTTGAAACCTTTGTACCAACTGACCACCGAGCCATACGTTGGATAGTGCAGAGAAGCGTTGAACCTTCTGCCCGTCATCGCATACTGATCAGCAACTCCATGGCTGCCGTTCTGCGGGTTCCAGCTGCGCAGCAAGGCGAATCGCTTCAGCTCTCGCGCCATGTTGGGAACGATTTCCGTGAACTGCACGCCGGGAATGGCGGTATCAATGACACCGAATTCGCCTTTGACACTGGTGGGTGCCTGAGGCTTGGGATCGAAGGTGTCGTGATGACTGGTTCCCCCCTGAGTCCACACCAGAATACAATTAACATCTTTCGTGGTCTCGCCGGCCGCCTTCGCAGCTCGTTCCGCCGCCAGCAGTTGCGGCAGACTCAGCCCCAGCGTTCCCAATGCACCAACCTGCAACATCGCTCGTCGAGAAACACGTTCACAGTCGCGAAGTGTTTGCGGAATCAGGTTCAGCATATTGGACCTCCGGAGGGAAACAGAGCGGGATGAAACCGAGATGGCTTTCCGTCAGCAGGGACGGTTCAGCGGCAGGGCAGGTGGGATCGGATCGGCGGGGAACAGCAAAAACACTGGCTAAACTATACCTCATCGGACGAACTCAACGCAACGGTACACCAGAATTTCCACAGCCCCGGCCGTCAGCGTCCTCAACGATTGTGCCGATCGCCCCGACCGTCACGACACCACCATTGAGGGAACCCGGCCGATCATCAACAGGCGTTCCTGTCAGCAAATTTCCTCAGAACGTATATCAAAGGTGCCCCGCAACGGCCGGTCGAAAGCTCAAAAACCCGGGTTCACATCGAAAACGGCAATCTCATTCCTCGAAATGACTCAACTGCCGCGTTCGCGTAATTTCTGTACACTGCCCGCCATCAAGCCATGTCGCATTGTTGACCGGGACGACAAACCCAGCACCCGGCATCACGTTTCCTTCATTCCTGTCACACTGAGTGCCTTATGTCTGAATCGCTTCCGGTCATGAACGCCGAACAGATTGTTGAATGGATCAACCGTCATGTTCCGGCCGACGAGTTTCGTGACAAACGAGTTCTGTTGATTGTTCCGGACAGTACTCGAACGGCTCCCCTGACGACCCTCTTTCCTGCGCTGCGGCAGCACCTGAAAACCGTCTGCCGCAAGATGGATGTCATGGTGGCTCTGGGCACGCATCCGCCAATGCCGCAGGAACGCATCCGATCGATGCTGGGCATTCGCCCCGATGACCCGTGCACCGACGTTGAGCTGATCAATCACGAATGGGACAACCCCGATGCACTGACCACGATCGGAACGCTGACGGAATCTGACACTCGCGAAATTTCCGGCGGGGTTCTGGCGATGGACGTTCCGGTCCAGATCAACAAACGTGTCATGGACTACGACATCGCTCTGATCGCTGGGCCAGTGTTCCCGCATGAAGTCGTCGGCTTCAGTGGTGGTAACAAGTACTTCTTTCCGGGTATCGCCGGCCCCCAACTGCTGAACTTCTTTCACTGGCTGGGCGCGCTGATCACGAATGTGGGCATCATTGGAATTCAGGACACGGCCGTTCGTCGAGTCGTCGATCGAGCCGCCCGGTTGATTCCGATTGAACGCCGCTGCCTGGCCTTCGTCGTCGCCACCGATGCATCGCCCTATGGCATGTTCTACGGCACTCCGGAATCGGCATGGAAGGATGCCTCCGCATTGTCCGGGCGAGTTCACATCAAACGCTTTACCAAACCCTTTCGCCAGATCCTTTCCTGCGCGCCGCCGATGTATGATGAGCTGTGGGTGGCAGGCAAGTGCATGTACAAGCTGGAACCGATCGTAGCGGATGGCGGTGAACTGATCATTTACGCGCCACACATGAAGGAAATCTCCGTGACTCACGGCAAAGCGATTGAAGCTGTGGGTTATCACGTCCGAGACTACTTCACGAAGCAGTGGGACCGTTTCAAAGACCATCCGTGGGGAGTTCTGGCTCATTCGACCCACGTGCGAGGATCGGGCGCGTTTGAGAACGGAGTCGAACGACCACGAGTCACCGTGACCGTGGCTTCTCAGATTCCCCGAGACGTCTGCGAACGCATCAATCTGGCGTGGCGAGATCCCGCTTCCATCGACGTCGAGTCGTTTGCGAATCGAGAAGACGAAGGAATTCTGCTGGTCCGCAAGGCCGGTGAGCATCTGCACCGACTGGAAGACGGTGTCAGCACTTCGCTTGACTGAAACGAAGGAAGAACAGCGGTCGGAAACACGAAAAACTGTCGGCCGACCGAGACAATTCATCGCACACAGGAAGGATTCCATGGAGCCTTTGGTCTTTCAACCTTTGATCAAGCAGATTCGCTGGGGTGGACGGCGACTGGGAACCGTTTTACAGAAACCGATTGGTGATGCAGCCGACTACGCGGAAAGCTGGGAGGTTGCAGACCAGCCGGATGGCCGAAGCATCGTTGCTTCGGGAACCTATGCCGGCCGGTCGCTGCACGAACTCATGAAACTCCACCCAGCGGAACTTATGGGACGGCATGCTTCCCTGACGCAGTTTCCGCTGCTGATTAAGTTTCTGGATGCCAACGACTGGCTGTCACTGCAGGTTCACCCCAACGATCAACAGGCGGTGCGATACAATCCCGATGAGAATGGCAAAACGGAAGCGTGGGTGATTCTGGACGCTCAGCCCGACAGCCAAATCTGCGCGGGTTTAAAGCAGGGTGTGACTCGTGAGCAGTTCGCTCACCATCTTGCCGACGGCACTATCGAAGAAACGCTGCATTTGATTCCGGTCAAGGCGGGCGATTGCGTGTTCGTTCCTGCCCAAACGGTTCATGCTCTGGGACCTGGCATCCTGCTGGCGGAGGTTCAGCAGCAAAGCAATCTGACGTTCCGGCTGTATGACTGGGGGCGTGTTGGGAGTGATGGCAAGCCTCGGGAAGTTCACGTTGAACAGTCGCTGGATTGCACAGACTTCACACGTGGTCCCGTGAACCCGGTCACTCCCGATCAAACCCGGAGCGGTGACCATACCGTCGAATCACTGGTGGAATGCGACTACTTCTGTATTCACCGACATACCGCAACGAATCCGTTCTGCATCCCCGTCGACGATCGATTCCGCATTCTGATGCTGCTGCAGGGAAGCGCGACTGTCAAAACTGGCTTTGGAGCGGCAGAACTCAAGAGAGGTTCCACCGTCCTGCTGCCCGCGTGTTCCATTGATGCAGAAGTCACTCCCACAGGTTCATCCCTGATTCTGCTGGAAGTCTTTCATCCGGCGTAGTGTCGTATGCCACGTCCCCGGACGCATCATCAGACCGAAAGGCGTCCAGGGCACAGGCGGTTCGTGGTGGAAAGACTCCGCCGCCGAATCACTGGCAGCGATCCGGACACCGAAGGAGGGCCACTGCTGCCGGTTGTCAGAGTCGGGGTTGCAGCAACCGCCGCCGAATCGTCGCCTCGCACAACTGACCTAAAGTCAGTCCGCGGGCCGCCGCCGATTTGGGCACCAGACTGTGCGACGTCATTCCGGGAATGGTGTTGATTTCCAGCAGAAAGGCCGTGCCGGCCGCATCCAGACGGTAATCAACGCGAGCAATTCCCGTGACTCCACAAAGCTCACACGCGCCTACGGCACTGTCGACCAAATCCGCCGGAATGGCGGAAGGAGAGACAACGTATTTTGTTTCGTCGTCCTGATACTTCGCAGAATAGTCGTACCACCGACGAGGAACGATTTCAATGGCTGGAAAACCGACGCCATCAATGACGGGAACAGTCAATTCCCGACCTGCGATGAACGTTTCGATCAGACACCAGTCATCAAACTTCCAGGCCAGTTCACACGCGGCAGGCAGGTCGCCAGGCTGCGACACAATCGACACACCGATGCTCGATCCCTGCCGCCGTGGTTTCACCACAACAGGCCAGGACAGTGTCTGCAAGTCCGTATGATGCTGCTCACTGAAACCACCGTCCGATGACACGGCAATGCCGTCCGGAAACCGAAACCCCTGACCGCACAGGTGTTGTCTGGTGGCCAGTTTGTCAAACGTCAGTTCTGACGCCGCAGCAGAACTGCCGACGTACGGCAACTGCAGACGACCCAGTTCCCGCTGCAGCACACCGTCCTCTCCTCCAGTGCCATGCACCAGAGGAAACACGATATTCCACGGTCGATTGCGGCTTCGAGCCAGATCCACGTAGTCGATCAGATCACCAGCCGCGGGATCGAACTCATCCACCTCGTGCCCGCAACTGCGAAGAGCCGCCGAAACGGCTGCACCGCTTTCCAGACTGACATCGCGTTCCGCAGAACTCCCGCCCGCCAGAACGAGAACATGCAACGGTGAAAAGCTGGCCATCGTTGTCCTTCGGCCCTTTTCGTTGAATGCCGAAACTTCGGCGGAAGCCGCAAATCATCAGTCCCCTCGGCGAACAGGTCCGGTCGGCAACTCGCCGCCGGAATCCTGCTCGCATTCTTCGCGGGGATTCGCAGGCGACAGACGAACGTGAGCAGTGCCCACACCCCACTCAAGCAACCGCTCGGGAACGCTCCCGTTGGTCGCTATGAAATCCTGACTCAACTAAAACAAGTTTTCTGCAATATGCGTAGCTAACGAGGCAGGGCCTCAGACCATTCGAGCTGCCGCTCGGAAGCGCTTCCGTTGGTCGCTCTGATAACCTGACTCACCATCAACACGTCCGCCGAATTCCACGTCACGGCGACAGCAGATACAGCCACAGTGACCCGTTGCCGGTGTATGTCCATGCGATCGTTCCGTCACTCAGAGCCTGCAGGCGATCGTTGAAGCTGAATCGGGCCATGTCATGGGGAATCGCATGCGGCCCCGAAACAATACTCCCCTGAACATCCACCAGTGCCATGTAAGTTGGGTAGTTGCGGGACAGGTCGTGATACTCCGTGGCCCACACAATCAGGATGTTGTTTCCCGCGGTCACGGACTTCACCCACTTGATGCGTTCATACGGTTTGTATTCCGTGAAGCCGTTCTGTCCGGCTCGACTGTCGGCTTCGGCGATTATGCGGCGAGTGATCACATGACCGTTTCCGTCCAGGACAGCGAAGTCGACCTGATTCTTTCCTGAACGCAGATTTCTGTTGTTCGTCCACGCCGCGTAACCATACGTCAGCGCGAAGCGGTCGCTGCCCAGAGCATGCAGGTCTCCAAGTCGGCCCAGCGTGTACCCACTGGCCTCGACGAATCCCGTTCTTCGTTGCCACGTTCCGCTGCGATCCTGAACCTCCATCGCTCCATCATCCGCTTCCGTCGATCCGTCCTGACGCACGTATTTGACCGGTTGATCGAACAGCACTGTTCGTGCGGAACGGTTCCCCTGAGAATCAAATCGCTGGAAAACCAGATGGGGGTTCAGAGAAAGACTGTAGAAGCTGCTGCCGTCGAAGATCATCCGCTGATCCAGACTGTGGTCGCCTGTGGAATACGCCATGTGATAATTCTGTGCGGGATCGTTGCCGAAGAACCACGCTGTGGAACCGTTGTGGGCATCGTCCGGCCGCGACCAGTTTCCATCGGGCGGACGGTGTCCGGAGGGTTGGTAGTTATTCCAGATGCCGAATGTGGCCCCAATGATGCCGTTGCCGAACGCCATTCCGCCGTGACCGCGATTGAACGGTGCATACGGAACAGCCCAGCCGTGAGGAAACTGGCCATTATTCAGCGGTCGCAAATCGACGCCATGGCGAAAGGTCGTCGGTCGTGCCGTGCCGTTGCCGTGACCCATCAACACCAGTTCTCCGGTCCTCTGATGGCCGGCAAACTTCAGCAGCGTCAGTTTGTGATCGTCCTTCACAAAGCACGCAAAGCCGTCGTTGGTCGCGACGATACTCATCGGCTGACCGCGACCCAGATTGATGTCGTCACCGACAATATTCCGCTGGCCATCGACTTCTGTGACAAACACTGTGGAAGTCACGTTTTCGAAACCGCGATTCCACCCTTCGGCAGTCGCCCACAGAATATAGGCACCACCGCCCGGCTTCGGTGCCAGAGGCGCAACGGCCTGCAACGCTCGTTCGTCCGGACGATCGAACGCAGCGCGTCGACCGAGGTTCATGATACTGATCCGGCCGGCCAGCGGATTGGTCCCGACTGACTGAGCCCAACAGTTTTGCGGCGGAGCCAACAACATGACCGCAATCAACGCACCCGCAAACGTGCCGCCGCTGGAAAAACGCTTCATTACAGTCTCCTGATCCATGTGCCCTCTCCTGAGACCTGTGCCCCGACGTCGCATTTCAACTGCAAAGTCGGTGGCCTGCTGCCGCGCGATTTTTTGAGGGTGCCGGATCATTTTCGGTGATGATCTTTCAGAAAAACCGGTTTCGGTTTGATACCACCGAAACCGGTCCGGCGACATTGCCCGCCTGTCGCTGAAAAAGTTGTCGCTGTCTCGTTGCTTCCTGGACGTGGATACGGAAGGATCAGCATTCGCCATTCGATACAGGGAAACCGCTGTCACATCGAGTCAGACGTTTGACCAAAAAAAACAACATCGCTCTGCCCGAAACCGCTGTCATCATTTCTGTTGGCAACGTAACGAACGGGGGCACTGCGACAAGTCGGTTTCTCAGGGTGACCATCGGAGCGTCCCGGCATCCGGCACGATCCACGTCAAATTGCTTTCCACGCCATGGGGTCAAACGCACTGCCGCACTGCTCTTGTTAGTCTTTATGCCAGATGAACAGATAGCTGTGGCCGGGCTTGAGGTGCTTCGACGCGTCCAGGAGTTCATACATGTCGGCCCGCACCCCCAAAGCCTTCGCTTTGCTGAAGCACAGTCTTTTCGTTTCGATTTCCGAATACTTAATCACCTTTGATGCTGTTTCTTTGGAATCCGCGTCGGTGAGTTCCACGATGCGTTCGTGTCCCTTGCTGTTTGAATACAGAACGATTCCCTTCCACCACATTTTGGTGCCCGTCTTGAGACGAATCTCGACCAAGTTGTCGCTGATCTGATCGTTCTTTCCAAGATCTGTGACGGAGATCTTGTCCCCGTCGTCGAGAGCCTTGGCGGCGTCGACATTTTCATTCGTGTTTCGGTCAATCAGCTCACCAAAGCTGATCGTGTGAACGGCGGCCTTGTCTTCGGCGGACGAGACTGACGGGACCGCACCAAGGACGAGAGATGCCACGATTGCAAGTGCTGGTGAACGCATTTGAAAGCTCCTGAAGTGCTGGCCAAGGACTGCTGAAGAACGAACTGAGTACGCCGCAGGCTCGAACGTGCGGCCGATCACCGGTCGCCGGTGTCTCCGATGGCTTTACGAAGCACTGCGCAGAATCTGCGCACGACTTTGAAAAATTTCCGTTCGTTCGGCGGAACTCCGTGGCTGATACTTCACGAACGCGACTCACACCGTCGCTTGCGGGTCGGCGTCGAGTCGCCGGACGGTTTCGGACATGAGGCGATCGACACGGGATTTGGCGACGAAGACCGCACCGGTGAACATATTCAGAGCGTCGGCTGTCGCTGCCCCGGAGACATTGTCGAGACTCATCATGCGCCTGCGTGACATCATCTTTGGATCTCTGGATAGATAACCGCGGGAACTGCCCGCGACTGACAACACGCGAGAAGGACGAACCATGACGCAGCTACTTCGTCTTCGTCTTCTTCTTACTCGTCGAGAATGACGGATCGTAATCCGGATTGGGCTGCATCATCTCCGCGCCGACGTTCCGGCGCCAGGCGTCGAGTTTGCGGCGCAGTTCAGCCACTTTCGCGGTCTCGGTGGCGGCGAGGTTCGTCGCTTCTCCCAGATCATCCGCCAGGTTGTACAACTCGATTCCTTCCGGATCGAACGTCTCGATGA
>JAGQPY010000235.1 GCA_020426485.1 Planctomycetaceae bacterium | reverse complement strand
GTCGAGATGCAAGGAAGAGCGACGAGGCGACACACGTCGTCGAGGAGTGATGACGCCGCAGATCGGCTGCTGTCGTCGCAACCCTTCGGAACGTTTGCCGGTCCGCAGAACAGATCTGCGCCAGCCACCATCCGGCATTGTGTTGTCGGAGAGTTCGCTCGCGTTGCAACCATCGCATGTTAGACTGCTGCGGTTCGGAGGCGCTTTCACGGCGATGCGAAATCCGGCCGTCCCTGTGGGCTGCTGCATTTCGAATCCGGATTTCTTTGTGATGGGTTCGTTCAACGAAACCAATCGCATTCGTCATCGATAACCAGGGTGGATTCCGTGAGCAGACTTGCTGATCTGGCCGGCACACAGCTGAATGAAATTCGCGAACAGGGGCTGTACAAGGCTGAACGCATCATCGATTCGCCGCAGAATGCAGACATCTCGCTGGCCGACGGTCGTCACGTTCTGAATCTGTGTGCCAACAACTATCTCGGGCTTGCCGATCATCCGGACATCGTTGCTGCGGCTCACGAAGGGCTGGACCGCTGGGGTTACGGCATGGCGTCGGTCCGGTTTATCTGCGGAACACAGACCGTTCACAAGCAGCTGGAAATCGCAATCAGCAGTTTTCTGGGGATGGATGACACGATTCTCTACAGCTCCTGTTTTGATGCCAACGGAGGGCTGTTTGAAACTCTGCTGACTTCCGACGACGCCATCATTTCCGATCAGTTGAACCATGCCAGCATCATCGATGGTGTCCGACTGTGTAAGGCGCAACGCTATCGATACCGCAACAACGATATGGCCGATCTGGAAAAGCAACTGCAGCAGGCCCAGTCGGCGCGGATTCGTTTGATTGCGACCGATGGTGTGTTCTCGATGGACGGATATCTGGTCAACCTGCCCGCCATCTGTGATCTGGCCGACAAATACGACGCCGCAGTGATGGTGGATGATTCTCATGCGGTCGGCTTCACCGGTCCGAACGGTCGAGGCACTCACGAACACTTCGATGTGATGAACCGCGTTGACATCATCACGGGAACTCTGGGCAAAGCACTGGGCGGAGCCAGTGGCGGCTACACGTCGGCTCGACAGCCCATCATCGATCTGCTGCGACAGCGATCGCGACCGTATCTGTTTTCCAACACGCTGGCACCCCCGATTGCCGCAGCGTCTCTGAAAGCACTGGAACTGTTGAAGTCATCGGATGATCTCAGGCAGCGTTTGCGAGACAACACGGTATGGTTTCGGCAGGAGATGACAGCGGCAGGATTCAATATTCTGCCGGGTGAACATCCCATCATCCCGGTGATGATCGGCGACGCTGTTCTGGCCGCGGAAATGTCTCGCCGAATGCTGGCACGAGGCATCTACGTCGTCGCCTTTTCGTTTCCCGTGGTTCCCCGAGGCGAAGCCCGTATTCGAACTCAGATGTCCGCCGCCCATTCGCAGGATGACCTGCAGCAGGCCGTCGACGCCTTTGTGGCCGTCGGCCGGGAAATGGACATCATCGACTGACAGGGCTCCGATTGCCCCCGAACAGTGTCTGGGATGGCCTGACTGCCCACATGACGATGCTCTGTTGTGCACGGGTTTGCTGCCCACGCACCGGCGTTTGTGATGAGCGCCTGACCTACACCTGACACTTGCCAACGCTGTCGGTCTCCGGAGGACAGGCATGCAATCTTCGCATGTTTCTGCTGAGTGGCCGCATTTGGCTGTTTGAGGGACCGGCACGGCGTCTTTGGCGGGACACCACCCCGATCAAAACGGCCACACAAGTGTCGCACTTCTGCAGTCTTCAGGCGGACCTCGTCGCCCCACCTTGAAGGGGACGTCAATTCCACTATGCTAAGCACTGGGTAGTCCCTGTCCCGGCTGTTCTTTGCCTCCATAACCGCAGCTTGGTCACCTGGCCGCTTGATGTCCGATTCGTTGGGCGCAGGAAAACGGGTTTCTGAGACGCGATTGCTTGCCTCGTCCCAGCTATGACTCAATCACCCTTGACGGGGACCGCATTTGGTAGTGTCCCGGTCCGCATTGCTGTGCTGTATACTCTGTTCGGGCTTACATGGATCTGGCTGAGTGATTCGGCGTTGATCTGGCTGGGCTTGGGCGCTGATCAGGTCTTTCTGACGGGAGCCCTGAAGGGTACAGTTTTCGTAGCACTGACAGCTGCTCTGCTGTACTGGCTTGTGCGGCGTGAAATTGCCGTGGCGGAACGTTCTGAAGGCCTGCTGCGAGCTGTCGTGTCCGAGACAACGGACGCTGTCTTCGTGAAGAGCATTGACGGCAGATATCTGCTTGCGAACGAGGCGGCATCGCGTGTGATTGGCAGACCAGTTGCGGACGTGATCGGCCGTCGCGATCTGGAGTTGCTGGAAGCACCGGATGCGGATCGAGTCATCGCTCATGATCGCGAAATCATCGCGGGAGGAACGGCGGTCACCTTTGAAGAGACACTGACACTGTCGGGCCTGGAGCGGACTTTTCTGTCGACCAAGGCTCCATTCCGGAATGCGGACGGGACAGTGGGCGGGCTGATTGGGGTCTGTCGCGACATCAGTGACCGCAAGGCGACAGAAGATGCACTTCGAGTCGGCATTGATGACCTGACACAGGCGGAAAATGCCCTTCGCCAGACAGAAGCCAGACTGCGAGAGGCTCAACGCATTGCTCGACTGGGAAGCTGGAACTGGGAGCCGTCCACAGATCGCGTCTGGTGGTCGGATGCGGAATATGAACTTTTCGGATTAGATCGGCGATCCGTCCAGCCATCCTTTGAGAGCTTTCTGGCCGTACTTCATCCCGATGATCGCGCGACGGCGGTGGAACGCGTTGACACGATGCTGCAAGGGGCAGACGAGATTGCCAATGACCTGCGAGTCATCCGGCCGAATGGTGACGTCATCTGGATCCACAGCCGTGCCCGGGCCACCCGCGATGCGGCCGGGAAACTGATACTGGTGGAAGGGACCGATCAGGATATCACCGAAACCATGACGTCCGGGCTGCAGCTCAGCGCTGAGCGGGATCGTTTTGAGAAGCTGATGGAAGCGGTGCCGTTGGCCATCTGCTCCTTTCAGTTGTCATCTGACGGCACAATCAGAATGCCGTATGCCAGCCCGCACATTGAATCGATTTACGGAATTCCACCGGCCGATCTGGCACAGGACGCTTCCGGAGTCTTCGCCATGATCCACCCTGACGATGTCGATCGAACTCGGGCCTGCGTCGAAGAATCGGCTCAGACGTTGACCCTGTGGCGCGACGAGTTCCGTGTGCTCAACCCGTCGGTGGGGGAAATCTGGGTCGAAGGCTGTTCGGCTCCCCTTCGCCTTCCGGATGGATCGATTCTGTGGCATGGCTACGTGAACGACGTCACGAATCGAAAGATGATGGAGCATGCTCTGCGAGACAGCGAACGCCGGCTGCGACTGGCTCTGGAGGCCGCCGGTGCAATTGCATTCACGTGGGACATCCGTGAAGACAGGGTCGTCCGATATTTCAGCACAGAAACTGCGCTGCCGGTCACGGAAGAACAACCTGGAAAACTGAACGGTGTCCGATCACAGATCCATCCGGATGACCTGCCTGGCTTCGACGATCGATTGTCCGCGTGTCTGCAGGCGGGCACGGAATACCGCAACGAATATCGAGTGATCCGACCGGATGGAACTTTGACGGCACTGGAAGAGTATGGTTACCTTGACCGCGACGCGGACGGATCACCACTCTTTCTGACCGGCATCGCAGTCGATGTCACGGCCCGCGTCGCAGCGACGGAAGCACTGCGGACCAGTGAAGCTCGATATCGACAGCTTGTGGATCTGCTTCCGACGGCCATCTTCGTCTATGCGGACGATGCCATTCTGTACGGTAACCCGGCGTTCCTGCGGATGATTGGAACCAACGGGCCGGAAGACCTGATCGGCAGAAGTCCGTTCGAATTTGCTCACCCTTCGGCTCACGACGCAATCATTCGCTGTCATGAGCTCTGTACGCGCACCGGCGATGTCGCTCCCGGATTCGAAATGAGACTGGTACGAAAGGATGGACGATCAGTTCTGGTGCATACCGTGGCGGCTCCGATCAGTGGCTTCGGCCAGCCAACCATCCTGATGGCCGTGACGGATCTGACCGAACGCGAACGAGCAACGCAACTGCTTCGTTCCGTTTTGAGCAGTGTGGATGACGCTATTCTGACGATCGACAGACAGGGTGTCATTTCGTCTGCAAACCCCAGCACTCTGTCGAAGTTTGGTTACGCTGAAGACGAGCTGATTGGCAAAAACATCGGCATGCTGATGCCGGAACCGCACTGCAGGGAGTACGGAACGTACCTGAACAGCTATATCAAGACCGGAACTTCAAAAGTCATCGGCATCGGTCGCGAAGTGGAATGCTGCCGACGAGATGGTACCCGGTTTCCTGCCGAACTGACCGTCACTGAGTTTTCGCTGGAGGGAGAGCGTCGATTCACGGGCGTCTTGCGGGATACGACGGAGCGTCAGAAACTGCAGGCCCAGTTTATTCAGGCGCAGAAAATGGATGCCGTCGGGCGACTGGCGGGCGGAGTCGCACATGACTTCAACAACCTGCTGACCGTCATCGCCGGTCATTGCGATCTTCTGATGATGTCGGATCTTCCGGCAGATGATTATCGTCGAGACTCCATTGCGATGATTCTTGATGCCGGTGAACGAGCGGCTCGATTGACGCGGCAGCTTCTGGCCTTCAGTCGCAAGGCGGTCAGCGAACCCAGACTGATCAGCCTGAACGACCTTGTTTCCAATTCCCTGAGACTGCTCCAGCGACTGATCGGTGAAGACATCATCCTGATCAGCAATGCAGATCCCCGTTCGATTTACGTCACCGCCGATCCGGGGCAGCTGGAACAGGTTGTGATGAATCTGGTGGTCAACGCTCGCGATGCCATGCCCACCGGCGGAAAGCTGACCATTGAGACCTCTGTGGTGGAAGAAACGAACGCTGAAAACACGAATAGCGTGCCGTCTCGATTCGCATGTCTTTCTGTCAGCGACACCGGACACGGTATACCGGACGACATTAAGAACAAAATCTTTGAGCCCTTCTTCACGACCAGAAGTGTGGGTAAAGGCACCGGCCTGGGACTTTCTGTGGTGCATGGGGTTGTTAATCAGCACAACGGTCAGATTCGCGTGGAAAGCTTCGCTGGCAGCGGCACCACTTTCCGGATTCTTCTGCCACTCGTGACGGATGCATCACAGGAGATTTCGCCGGAATCCGCAAATCCGGCCGCGCCGGGCACAGAAACCATTCTGCTGGTGGAAGACGAAGAAGCTGTGCGGCAGATTGCCGGAATCTCGCTGAAGTCACAGGGCTACACGGTTCTGGAAGCGGATGGAGCAACGACTGCGATGCAGTACGCTGAGACATACGATGGCGAAATTCATCTGCTGGTCAGCGATGTCGTGATGCCCGAAATGGGCGGATGGAAACTGTTCGAAGCCATCCGGCAGCACCGACCCGGCCTGCGAGTGCTGTTCATGAGCGGTTATACCGACGACGCAGTCCTGCGACACGGTGTTGTCGACGCCAGTAACGCATTCATCCAGAAGCCCTTCACTCCCCTCAGCCTCGCCCGGAAGGTCCGGGAAACCATCGATTCACCGGACGAATAGTTCCACGTCGCTCGACCGTCCGACCGACACGTTGTATCCAAAGCCACAACTGCGCACCACACTGCTCAGCCCCGTTGTGTGCGGGTCTCCTGACGCCGCACCGCCGCGACCGCAGGTCTCCCGGTTTCCGCCCCGTGGCACCAGAACTGCCAAACTGCCGTCACGAGAAGCGGCTCGGTCAGGAGACCGGCCGCAACGGTGGAGGAGGTCGGGAGACCGGCCGTACGAAGGGACCGGCCTAAACGGAACGCGGGAAACCGACCGGAACGAGGGCCGTCCGGAATGGGAAAAGTCGGACAAACGTGGGCGGCGAGTAGAATTGCAGGAAATCGAACCTAACATGTTGCTGTCGGCCGAAACGATCGCCGGATGGTGCGAACCATGCGTGCAGCTCGGCTCGAAAACATGGACAGCTTTGAAATGCGGGCCTGACCGCGGAATCAAGTGGTCCAACCGTCAAACCCTGATCCGACCATTCAACAGATCCTGCTGGAAAGCCGTTTGGACTCATGATCGAAATACCTGTCATTCGCTGGGGTAAGCCGTACGAATCGCTTGAGAAAGCGGATGTTGTTCACTTCGAAACCGGCGAAGTGATGGCTCAGATGCATCAGGCCAACGGCGGTCTGGTGAACATGGACGCCCGCAAGTCCGCGGCGGCTCGACAGGCCCTGCGAAAGTTCACTCCGCAGGAACTGATCGGCATGTGCGAGAAAGCGGCGGATCTGTTTCTCACAGCAGAACTGCCGCTGGGCAACGGAACTCAGACGCCCGACCAGTTCTGTCAGATTCAGTCGGCCACCACCGGGCTGCCGCTGAATATGGCGAAGGCCAACATGGGCAAGATTGCTTTCGTCCTGAAGAACATGGGAGCCACACTGGATGCTCTCACACGCGGACTGCCGCTGGAGATTCTGCACAAGGGCTACGGAATGGAAAGCCGCGGCGTGATGGTCAGTTATCAGGCCACCACCGACACGCTGGGACTGGTGCTGCCGTCGAATTCTCCCGGAGTCCACACGCTGTGGCTGCCGGCGATTCCTCTGCAGATCGGTCTGGTGCTCAAGCCCGGGTCGTCCGAACCGTGGACGCCGTATCGCATGTTCGAAGCCTTCGCCGCAGCGGGTGTTCCTCGGGAAGCCTTCTGTCTGTATCCGGGACCGCACGATGTCGGCAACGCCGTGCTGGACAAGTGTCAGCGAGCCATGATTTTCGGCGGGCAGGCCACCGTCGACAAATATGCCGGCAATCCTCGCGTGCAGGCTCACGGCCCCGGATTCAGCAAGATCCTGCTGGGCGATGATGTCGTCGACAAATGGCAGGATTATCTGGATATTCTGGTCAAGAGCGTACTGATCAACGGCGGTCGAAGCTGCATCAACTGCTCCGGCATCTGGGCGTCGCGACATACCGAAGAAATTGCCGACGCGATCGCTCAGCAGTTGGGACCGATTGAAGCCCTCCCCACCACCGATCCCAACGCGGCTCTGGCAGCCTTCACCATGGCGGGTGCGGCCGAAGCCATGAACAACATGATCGAAGACGGCTGCAAATCGTCTGCGGTTACGGAAGTCACGGCGAAGTACCGCAACGGCGATCGACTGATTCAAAAAGAACGCTGCGATTACCTGCGTCCGACCGTGCTGCATGTCGCCAACTGCGACGACGCCATGGCCAATACGGAATTCATGTTCCCGTTTGTATCGGTCGTCAAATGTGACCAAAAGAACATGCTGAAGAAGATCGGCACGACTCTGGTCGGAACGGCGATCACCAACGACGAATCATGGATTGCGGAACTGGTAGATGCTCGTCACATCGACCGTCTGAACATCGGTCCGGTGCCCACTTGTGCATTGAACTGGCTGCAGCCGCACGAAGGCAACATCATTGACTTCCTGTATCGTGGTCGAGCCTTCCAGAACAGCCTGCCGCCCGCTCACTGACAATGTCCGAAGAGTCCGACAATCCATATCAGCCGCCAACGATCGCCTCGGACACTGACCTTCCGAAGTCCAAATCGGCTCAGGAAGCCCATCCACTCAATACAGCCTTCCTTGGGGTGCTGATTCTGATTCTTGGGTTCTCGGCAAGGTTATTCTTCCAGGTCAGTGATGACTGGTTCAGCTCACCAGATGATTTCATCCTTTCTGTCATCGGGTTCGGCCTGATCGGATTGGGGCTTTGGCAGTGGAAGCAAACGAAAACTCCCGACCGGGATCACCGCTGACACGTTTGTCAGAAACCTGTGACCCCGACGGGAGCGTTTCATTTCGCGGCAGAGATACCACGAAGACACGTGACGGACAATGCCGTCACTTCAAACCGGCTGCATGGCCACCATGGCATCTCGCAGGCGATGTCGAGCCGTGTGCAGACGTCGCTTGATCGTTCCGATCGGGCTGTCGAACACAACGCTCATCTCCTTCAGAGACTGACCTTCAAAGTAGAAGGCCTGCAGCGTTCGGCGGTCCAGGTCACCCAGGCGATCCAGGCCAAAACGCAGCTGCTCAGCATCCTCCAGCTGCATCAGTTCGGCCGCCGGAGACGGAGGATCATCGTACATGGAATCGAACGTCACTGGTTCGAACGCCAGTTCCGGAGGACGCCGCACAGCTCGATTGATGGACAGGCGAGCCGCAATCTGGCAGATCCAGCCCGGAAACGCAGCGGCTTCGTTCAACTGAGACAGCTTGCGAAATGCCCGCAGGAAAACTTCCTGAGTCACTTCATCGGCTTCGGCCGTATTCCGCAGTCGCTGCATAACGATCCCATAAACGCGGCCGTGAAACTGTTCAACCAGTTCGCCAAAAGCTGCACGGTCTCCCGCCTGAGCG
>JAGQPY010000234.1 GCA_020426485.1 Planctomycetaceae bacterium | reverse complement strand
GTTTAAATTGCAACATGTAATCCTAACAAGGGCTGAGCCCTTGACCCAATGGCGTGGAAAGTTTCAGGCGCCGAGACGCTCCCGTTGGTCGCCTGAACAAACATGCGCGCACCGTGCGCGCATCTTTGTAAGACTCTAACCGCGATGAATTCAGAGCAAAGTGCACGTGGTGAGGCGTTGGATGCGGCGGACCGGGAACTCCGGGACGTTTTCGTCATGCGAAGTTCACGTTTCACCGGACGTGCGGTCGACAGCGACCTGTCTTCCTGTCAACCTGCGTTGGGCGGCTGTGAGGAACCGCTGACAAAACCGGGAGTGACGCCTGCAACGTGGCAGAATCTCCGCAAAACATCGATCGGGATGGGGCTCGTCTCGGTTTGTTGACGCTTGCAGTTTCCAGTTGTCCGCAGCGCTGCGCGGCCGAGTTTCACCTCGAACGTCGCATTGGTGTGGTCATAGTCACGTTGGTCCGTTCCATCGAATTCCTTCCCTGAATTAAGTCTTTTCGCTATGCCAGACACTCATCGACTGACGCCGGGCAAACCGATTTCGCTCACGGAGATTCCGACAAAGGCGGATCCGTTTCATTCGGATCGTGACGACGCAGAACGAGAGTTTTATGAGTTGCGAGACGAATTCATCAGCCTGCAGCCGCGGCTGTACGCCGAGGGGCGACGCAAGCTGCTGGTGGTGCTGCAGGCCATGGATGCCGGCGGAAAAGACGGCACGATCCGGCACACCTTCAAAGGCGTCAATCCGCAGGGCGTTCAGGTGACATCGTTCAAAAAGCCGACCTCCGAGGAATTGGAACACGATTTCCTGTGGCGTATTCACAAGGCGGTGCCCGGCAAAGGCATGATCGGCGTCTTCAATCGATCTCATTATGAAGACGTGCTGGTGGTTCGCGTGCACGACATCGTTCCGGAAAGTGTCTGGCGTCCGCGCTACGAAATCATCAACCACTTTGAACAGCACCTGGCTCACACCGGAATGACCATTCTGAAGTTCTTTCTGCATATCTCAAAAGATGAACAGAAAGAACGCTTTCAGGACAGACTGGATGATCCCGAGAAGCACTGGAAGTTTGACATCGAAGATCTGGAAAAGCGAAAGTTCTGGAATCAGTATCAGGCCGCCTTCGAAGACATGCTGAACCACTGCACCACCGAACACTCGCCGTGGCACGCCATTCCCGCCGATCAGAAGTGGTATCGCAATCTGGCCATCATGCGAGTCATCGTCGACACACTGCGCACCATGAACCCTCAGTATCCCGCAGCGGCGGATCTTTCCGGGATTAAATTCGACTGACCATGGGCCGGACGACGTCTCAAATCACTTTGCGGCCTCGTATTGCAGCAGGTGTCATTCCGACACGATCTGTTGTCGTTTCTTCAGTCTTCATTCGTTTCGGAAGCTGGTCACTGCGATGACTGCCGAGTTCTCTGATCAACCGTTCCATGTGATGACAAAGCCGATCGGTCCGATCTGCAATCTGGACTGTACGTACTGCTATTACCTGCACAAGGAAGATCTCTATCCGCGCGGGAACAAGTGGAAGATGTCGGACGATTGTCTGGAATCCTATATCCGGCAATACATCGATGCTCAGCCGACCGGAGCTTCCGAGGTCACGTTTGCATGGCAGGGCGGAGAACCGACTCTGCTGGGAATCGACTTCTTCCAGCGCTGTGTCGAGCTTCAGCAGAAGTACGTCCGTCCCGGAATGAAGGTCTCAAACACTCTGCAGACCAACGGCATTCTGCTGGATGAGGACTGGTGCCGTTTCTTTCTGAAACATCGATTTCTGATTGGTCTTTCCATTGACGGGCCGGCGGAACTGCATGACGCCTGGCGAGTGGATCATCAGGGGCAGGGCAGTCATGGTCGCGTGCTGCGAGCGTTGCGGCTGCTGAAGAAGTTTGGTGTCGAATTCAACGCTCTGGTCGTGGTGAATCGGACGAATGGTTCGCATGGTGCTCGCGTATACCGTTATCTGCGGGATTCCGGCTGCCGATTTATGCAGTTCATCCCTCTGGTGGAACGGCGAGGCATCGGTCGTCATTCCGAAGGCAGCGCAATGGAAGACTCCACGCACGTGGCATTCGATCGTGCTGAAGATGCGGTGACGTCTCGCAGTGTGCTTCCTGACCAGTTTGGGCAGTTTTTGGTGGACGTCTTCGACGAATGGATTCAGGCCGACGTCGGTCGAGTCTTCGTGCAGATCTTTGACCAGGCGCTGAGTGCGTGGGTTGGCGTGGAACCGTCTTTGTGCGTGTTTCGGCGCAGCTGTGGTCGAGCGATGGCCATGGAACACAATGGCGACGTGTACAGTTGCGATCACTACGTCGAACCTGAGTATCTCCTTGGCAATCTGAATGAAGTGCCGCTCAAAGAACTGGTGAACGGCGGTCGGCAACAGGCCTTTGGAGACGCGAAGTTTGAGACACTTCCCGACTACTGCAAAACGTGCGAAGTTCTTCACGTCTGCAACGGTGAGTGTCCAAAGAATCGGATTCTTCAGACTCCCGACGGTCAGCCGGGCCTGAATTACCTGTGCCGCGGACTGAGGCGATTCTTCAACCACATCGATCCGGCAATGACGGAAATGGCACGGCTGCTCAAAAATCGGCAACCACCGGCGATGGTGATGCAGACGCTTCCGCATTCGCAGAAGTGACGTTTCAGAATTCAGTCGTCACAATGACGCCGTGTGTCATCCAGTACCTCTTCAAACGGTTGAGAGTTCAGACATGGTTCGAAGGTTTCGAGCAAACACGGTTTACGTATTTCTGATGGTCGTGGGAATCGTTCACGTCAACGGAGCTTCTGCGACGCAAGCTCAGACGTCGGAGCAGCAGGAGGCACGCGAAACCCTGCAGAAGGTGGTTCAGTTCTATCGCAGCTCCGTCGGGTATCAAGGAGCCTATCTGTGGACGTACGCGGCCGACCTTTCCGCTCAGCAGGGAGAAGAAGTCGCCAGCCGAACCAGCGGCTGGACTCAGCCACCGGGAACACCATCGGTCGGTGAAGCATATCTGGAAGCATGGAGACTCAGCGGCGACCCCGTTTGCCTTGAAGCGGCCATCGAATGCGCGCAGGCTCTGGTGAAGACTCAACTGCGGTCCGGCGGCTGGTATGCCCACATTGACCTCAGCGAGGAAGGCCGGAAGAAGTACAACTATCGGCACGGCGGGGACTCGGACAGCCGACACAACTACACCACGTTCGACGACAACAAAAGTCAGTCCGCCATGACATTGCTGATGCACGTGGACGAAGCGACAGGTTTCCGCAATGACGAGATTCATGAAGCGGTTGTTTACGGGCTGGCTTCCTTCCTGAAAGCCCAGTATCCCAATGGCGGATGGCCTCAACAATATCGCGAGTTTCCGGATCCGGATGAATTCCCTGTGATGAAGGCCACGATCCCTGAAGCCTGGCCGCGAACGTTTCCCGGTGCGAAGTATGTCAGCTTCTACACGCTGAACGACGGAAACATGTCACGACTGGTGGAGATGTTCCTGGAGGCACACCGCATCTACGGTGACGAGACGTATCTGAATGCGGCGTTGAAGACGGGCGATTTTTTCTGTCTGGCCCAGTTGCCGGAACCCCAGCCGGGCTGGGCTCAGCAGTACGATTCTCAGATGCATCCGGTGTGGGCTCGCAAGTTTGAACCGCCATCCATCACCGGCCTGGAATCTCAGGGAGTCATGCAGACGCTGTTGCTGCTGTACGAAGTCACCGGCAATCGTAAGTATCTTGATCCGATCGAACCTGCTTTAAAGTATTATCAGCGGCTTGAACTTCCGGATGGTCAGCTGGCTCGATTCTACGAACTGCACACCGATAAACCGTTGTACTTTGATCGCCAATACCAGCTGACCTACAGCGACAGTGACACACCCACTCACTACGGCTTCAAGGTCAGCAATGGCCTGAAGAAAATCGTCCAGCGCTACCAGCAGCTTCAGCAGCAGAACGTTCCGATCGTTCGCGGAGCCCGACATGCATCACCTGTCAAACGAACGACGAAGGTGGTGCGGCAGGCTCAGGATGTCATCAGGAAACTGGATGCTCGCGGAGCGTGGGTGGAATCCGGTCGCATGGAACATTCGGATCAGCCGCTTGATGTGCTGCAGATGAAGACTTTGGTTCGCAACCTTCCCGCCATCGCGGCTCTGGCCGGAGCGGTGGAACAGTAAGATCGTGTGGACGGAATCTTAGCAAGACTGCCTGCTCACGGAGACCACCTGCTCACGGAGACAAAAGGCAGCCACGCCACGAAGCGGCCTGTCGCCGTTGATTCGAGAATAACGTGGTGATTCGCCGACTCTGCAACGCGAATGGGCAGACCGAACGGTGTTCGTACTGTTTTTTGGATGAAAATCTGAAATCTGTGTCGATGACGCATGCCTTTGTTCGACCAATAGCCGTGCTGGAGATCACGGTCCGGGAATTCGCGGCGGAAGCGAGCAGTCCGGCGCATTTGCTTCCGGGATGATCGACAGGTTTTCGCCGCCGAGGAAACGATGGTAGATCTTGGGGTCCAACGGGAAATCATGTGCGCGAGTGCATCGGCATCACTTGGTTCCGACTGTCGTGGAGCACGTTGCGATTCACCGCGCAGCGGTTTCAGAGATGAGCCTGTGGTCAGCGAAGCACCATCACCGGTTCGCATCAGATGCTGTCACAGCACCCTGAAATGGGTGCCGGAACTGGGAATTCTGTCATTCCTTCAGGATGAGCGGCATTCGCGTTCAGTCACCAGTGGTGCGTCTGTCGACGCCCACCGGCGATTCTCTCGCATCCTTTCAGGATGAATCACATCAGTTCCACTCGCGACGCTCGCGCACATGGTTTCGTGTTGAGTCGATTTTTGTTTGTTTCAGTGCATCATTCGAAAACAGGAATGTCATCATGAGCCACGTCAGAGTTCTGGTCGGAACGGTCAAAGGCGCTTTCATTCTGACTTCCGATGGAAAGCGTCAGAACTGGAATGTTTCCGGTCCGTTGTTTGCCGGTTGGAGCGTTTATCACATGAAGGGATCGCCGGTTGATCCGAATCGAATCTACGCGTCGCAGTCCAGCGACTGGTTTGGGCAGGTGATTCAGCGATCCAGCGACGGTGGTCAGACATGGGAACAGCCAGGCGGCGAACCAGCTCCGGAGTTGTCCGGAATGCCGACGGGAGTCAGTAACAAATTCGTTTACGAAGGAAATCCCGGAACACATATGTGGTATGACGGAACGCCGCATCCGTGGGAATTTAAGCGAGTCTGGCATCTGGAACCGTCGCTGAATGATCCTGACACCGTGTACGCGGGAGTTGAAGACGCCGCCATCTTCAAAACGACGGACGGTGCCGCGACGTGGAAGGAACTTCCCGGACTTCGAGACCAGAGGGGGAACGAATGGCAGCCTGGAGCCGGAGGATTGGGGCTGCATACGATTCTGCTGGACCCGAAAAACCCGGACCGCATTTACGTGGCGATCTCGGCCGCAGGAGCGTTTCGGACGGACGATGGCGGCAACACATGGAAGCCGATTAATCGCGGACTGACGTCAAAATATCTGCCCGATCCGAATGCAGAAATCGGCTACTGCGTTCATCGTCTTGCTCTTCATCCTTCGAACCCCGATACCGTTTACATGCAGCTGCACTGGAACGTGATGCGAACCGACAACGCCGGTGACCTGTGGACAAACATCAGCGGAAATCTGCCCACGGATTTTGGATTTCCAATTGAAGTTCACGCTCACGAACCGGAAACCATTTATGTGGTTCCCATCAAAAGTGATGCGGAGCGATTCGTGGATAAAGGAAAGCTGAGAGTCTTTCGCAGTCGAACCGGCGGCAACGACTGGGAACCCCTGTCGAATGGTTTGCCTCAGAAGGACTGCTACGTGAACGTGTTGCGTGACGCGATGGCAAACGATTCACTGGACGAAGGCGGAATCTACTTTGGAACAACGGGTGGGCAGGTCTACGTTTCTCCCGACGGCGGCGACAACTGGATCACGATTGTGCGTGATTTGCCGCGAGTTCTTTCGGTGGAGGTTCAGACACTGTCATGAAGACCTCCGTTGTCCGAGTTGAATTGCCGTATCACCTGCAGCTCCTCGCGCGTGTGGGGTCGGAGATTTCAGTCGAGGTCGCAGGCGCCGTCACCGCGCGATCGGTCATTGATGCCGTCGAACATCGTTATCCCATGCTCTGTGGGACAATTCGCGATCACGTCACAAAGCAACGCCGCCCGTTTCTTCGCTACTTCGGCTGCCAGAAAGACCTGTCCCACGATCCAATCGACGCCGAATTGCCTCAATCGATCATCACCGGTGCCGATCCGTTTATCATCTGGGGCGCGCTGTCGGGCGGTTGAGTCTTCGCACGGACATGAACGGACCAAAGCAAAGTGAATTCTGCAATGGCCGTACAGGTTCCTGTTGTCAGGCAGGAGCCTGACCTACAGACTGTCGGGAGGTTAAGAACGCCGAACAAAACCGAGACTGGCTTTCGCAACGGCGCACCAACCCCGGTTAAACAGCCGTCGGGAAGATTGCCTGTCCCGGTTTTGTCAGGGCTTTTCAGGCTTCGCGGTCGGTTCGTCGGGCCATGCCAGTTTGGTGAATTCGTCCGCGACTTGCTGCCACTGTGAACTCAGCCGTGCCGTTTTCTCCGGCATTTCGGTGGAACGGTCATGCTGTTCGGCACGGTCTGTACTCAGATCATAAAGTTCCCACGGCTCACCCTTCGGTGAAACCAGTTTCCAGTCGCCGACTCGCACGGCTCGATGTCCATCGTGAAACCACCACAGGTAGTCTCGCCCCACGGACTGATCGCTGCTGAATAACGGTACGAGACTTTTACCGGGAGCCGGTGGAACGGGCTTTCCTTTCCATTCCTGCAGCGGCTGTGCTCCGCAGACGTCCAGAATGGTGGGAACGATATCGATCACGTGGCCAGCCGTTCGTCGAAATTCGCCCTTGGCGGAAATCCCCGCGGGCCAGTGAGCAATCAGCGGCGTAGAAATTCCGCCTTCATGCACCCACGTCTTATGCCGACGAAACGGAGTGTTGCACGTAGTGGACCAGCCGGGACCAAGACACAAATAGGTTTCGGCAGAACCCGGACTTGCTTTGGGATCATGCCCGTCGTCTCGCACCATGATCTCCGCACTGGCGCCGTTGTCCGACAGAAACATGATCAGAGTATTGTCCAGTGCATTCATCGCTTCCAACTGTTTCAGCACGCGGCCCAGTTCCTGATCCAGCCGATCAATCATCGCCGCGTGAATGGCCATCTTGGCGGCCTGAAACGTTTGCTGCTCGGACGTCAGCTCATTCCACGGAAGCGGGCGATTGACTTCCGCCGGTCCCAGAATTTTCAGATGATCGGGAAAGTGATACGGCGGCCCCAGATCACGTTCCACTTCGGACAGAGCCGTCGACAACAGCCCCATGGATTGCTGCCGTTGCCAGCGATTGTTTCGCACCATGGCCCAGTCGACCTGATAACGATCCGCATACTTCGCAATGTCTTCCGGCAGAGCGTGAAGCGGAAAGTGTGGTGCGGTGAACGCCAGGTAGTGAAAGAACGGCTTGTCCGCAAATTCCTGCTGATGCTGTTTCAGACATTTGACGGCGTGATCGGCAATGGCCACCGTTCCATAAAAGCCGCTGTTCTTCTCCACGGCCGGCAACGCCTGATCGTCTTCAAAATGTTTCTTCGGGTTGAAGAATCGCCCCTGATCCTGAAGCAGATACGATTTGTCGAAACCGCCTTCCAGCGGCATTCCATCAATGTGCCACTTCCCGGAATGATAAGCACGATAGCCCAGCGGCTTCAGAACATCGGGCAGCAGTCGAGCCCATTCCGGACGCTGATTACGATTGCCACCACCGCCGCCTTTACCCGGCAACGCATCACGGCGGACCTGTTGAGCATAATAACCCGTCATCAGTACAGCACGCGTCGGCCAGCAGCGAGCCGTGTTGTAAAACTGAGTGAACCGCAATCCATTGGCGGCCAGCCGGTCCAGATGGGGCGTATCAATCTCACCACCGTAACAGCCCGGATCTGAATACCCCAGATCATCCGCCACGACCAGCAACACATTGGGCCGGGACGAAGCATCCGCAGCATCGCATGACGATGACAATCCACGGAAGACCAAAGAGGCGCCCCAGACGACGACCGCCACACCAATCCACTGTTTCACCAACTGCATTCGCTTTGAACTCCAACGATTCTTTGTTCCGCCAATGATTCTTCAAAGACACGCCGGTCGACAAGATCCCACAACCGCAGCCAGATCACCAGGTCAACCACAGCTCTCGCGACTCACCTGGGAGTGGCGTACGAGGCAGGATCGCATTTTTCACTGCAGAAGATCAAGCGAAGGGAATCCTGTGTCCCTCACCAAGACGAGTCACTTCGTACGGCCGCGGAAAACGCAGGGAATCCTCAATGGACCGTCCCCCCCTTTGGAGTGCGGTGACTTGTCGCCGCTTTGGAATTTCCTGACAGAT
>JAGQPY010000233.1 GCA_020426485.1 Planctomycetaceae bacterium | reverse complement strand
TGCTCAGACGGGACAGCGAATTGTTCCGGCGGAACAGAATCTGGTTCCCATCACTCTGGTGGATGTGTCTGATGATCCCGGATCACTGATTGCGCAGGGGCTGCACTATCGGCCGGAGCTGAAAGAAGCTCAGTGTCTGGTGGCGGCTGCCTGTGAACAATTTCATCGCCAGAAGTACGCTCCATTTGTTCCCAGTGTGCTGCTGGGGTTAAGTCAGACGGGTTTTGGGGGCGGCCTGGGGAGTTCGCTGGAGAGCATCAGTGGTCGCACAGATTTCGACGCGGCCCTCACGTGGGAACTTCGTGGTCTGGGCTACGGCGAACAGGCGGCTCGACGCAGCACGGCTGCTCAGATGGAGCAGGCCAGGTTTCGGCAGGTACGTCTGATGGACCAGGTCGCTCGAGAAATCACGGAAGCTCATGCACAGGTTCGCTGTCGCCGCGAACGCATCATCATTTCGGAACAGGGCATCACATCTGCGGAAGACAGCGTTCGACGCAATCTGGATCGCGTTCGTCACGGTCAGGGGCTTCCCATCGAAGCACTGCAGTCCGTTCGCGCGCTGGAGGAAGCTCGACTGGCACTGGTGACTGCCATCACCGACTACAATGCGGCTCAGTTTCAGCTTCACCGCGCAACCGGCTGTGCCGTTTTTGCGCCACCGGTGGAATAGCCGGAGTGCTGGCTTTCACAGACGGCAGCTGATTCCGGTACGACGAAGGTTTCAATTGTTCGGTGGTGTCCCTGTGGAGGCTTCCATGGTCAGCAAAGCCTGAGCGAAGGCCTGTCCGATCTGTCCTATGATGCCGGCGGAGCCAAGGTAGTGGAATTCGGCATTTGAGACGCTGTCCCGCATCAATGTTCGTTCACGCTCGCTGAAGTGTTCTGCGTAGAGCTTTTCGATGGCCGCCTGTCCATCGGTTTTGGAGAGTTGTCCGGCTTTGATCGCCTGCTCGATTTTGTCCCGCTGCGGCTTCAGGTCGCGCTCGCGGGCACGCAATTGAGTGACTTCCTGGTCCCAGTAGTTTTCGGTCAGCACGGCTGTGACGTTGCCCCTGAATTCGGGCAGAGACGCCGGAGCGGCCATGGCGTCGCGGAAGTTCTGGTGGACGGCTGAGTATCGCTTTTGGTCAGGTCCGTATTCGCGGACGGGACCTCCCACGCCCAGAACACCGATCACGAAGGGCAGTTCCGGCGCTGAAAGGTCTTTACGAACGTCATGAATAAACTGAGTCAGCAGTTGGCTGTATTGATGATAGCCGTCGGGCTGATCGCGTTCGGGGTAGGTGCCGCGATCCACCATGTCATTCCATCCCTGAAACCAGACAAAGCCTGCCAGTTGATAGCCGGCTTCAGCATCGTAGTCAGGGCACACTCGACCCGGATTTTTCAGGACGGATTTCACATGGTCGATCATCAATCGATAATAGTGGCCGGTCTGGTTCTTCTTTTCCGCCTGAATCTGGTCGATGTCCTTCTTTTGGTCCCGGAACTGCTGCAGCTGAGTGTCACTGAATTCGTAGGGACCTGCTGTGGGCGGACGGAAATCGGTATTCAGACTCTTGCCGCCCCACGCGGTTTTGATGACCAGAATCGGCCCCTCAGTGTTGTCTTCCATCGTGATTCCGAAGGTGAACTCCGGGCCAATCTTCGGGCCTCGCCCCTGGGCTCCGAATCCCGCGGTCAGCTGTCCCGTTTGTTCCTGATCGGCCGAACCAATGGACGTGATCCAGACTCGTCGGCACACTCGGGGGCTTCCGTTGGTTTCCACCATTTTCTTCAGCAGCGGTGCCGTGGCGGGGTTCAGCCGCATCGCGTCAAACGTTCTGACTTCCGCATGCCCCTGCATGTTGGACTGGCCCGCCAGAATGTAGATTCGCAGTGGTTGTTTTTCGTCGGCGAAGGCATCACCTGTCACGAAAGACAACAATGACGTAATGGTCAGCAGGCGGAGCCAGTGGTTTGGTTTCATGATGGAATGATTCCTTTGACACAAGTGTCAGAAGTTGATTTCAGGGATGTTTATCCGGTACAGCCGGGACCAGTGTGTTTCATCCTGCCATGATCAACGTGAGCAACAGGATCGCTCCGGCGCTCAAAACAGTCTACCTCAATCGCTCTCCTGGCCCCGAGCGAAGGAGTCAACCTTTGTCAGGCAAGGATCTCCTGCACGATGTGAGATGGTTCGACTCCGATCAGGCGTTGGTTCAGGCCCTGGAACGGGAAGGTGAAGCGTTCGGCGTCGAAGCCCAGCAGGTGCAGGATGGTGTGGTGCAGGTCGTGAACGTGGACTCGCTGGTCGGTGACGTTGAACCCGAAGTCATCGCTTTCGCCGTAAGTCACGCCTCCACGGATTCCCCCGCCCGCCAGCCACATGGTGAAGGCATTGGGATGATGATCGCGGCCATCGGTGCTGCCCTGAACCATGGGAGTTCGGCCGAATTCGCCGCCCCAGATCACCAGTGTTTCGTCCAGCAGGCCTCGCTGTTTCAGATCTTTGATCAGAGCCGCACTTGCCTGATCCGTGGCCTGACAGTTGGCCTTCAGATCGCGAACCAGTCCACCGTGCTGATCCCATGATTCGTGGAACAGTTCGACAAAACGCACCCCGCGTTCGATCAGACGCCGGGCCAGCAGACAATTCAGGGCGAACGAGGGTTCACCCGGTTTCGCTCCGTACATGTCCAGAGTCGCCTGAGTTTCGGACGACAGGTCCATCAGTTCCGGAGCGCTGGACTGCATGCGATACGCCATTTCAAAGGCGTTGACTCGCGTTTTGATTTCCGGATCACCGATGACGTCCAGCTTCAGTTGATTCAACCGGTTGATTGCGTCCAGCGATTCGCGTTCCGTCTGCTGATCAATGCCCGTCGGGCTGCTCAGATACAGGACCGGATCGCCGGTGCTGCGAAATGTCACGCCCTGATACATCGTGGGCAGGAAGCCGCTGCCCCAGTTGGCATTGCCGCCGCTGGGACCTTTCTTACCGGAGTTGAAGACAACAAAGGCCGGCAGGTCCCGCGATTCGCAGCCCAGCCCGTACAGCGTCCATGCACCCAGACTGGGCTTGCCGAACTGCTGCGATCCGGTGCTCATGAAAATCTGAGCCGGAGCGTGATTGAAGGCGTCCGTGACCATGGACTTGACGATGGCGATATCGTCGACAACTTCAGCCATGTGAGGCAGCAGTTCGGAAAGTTCGGCTCCACACTGACCATACTTTGCGAATTTGAACTTCGGCCCCAGCAGCGTTGAGTTCGGATCGATGAATGCTGCTCGATAGTTTTTGACCAGTTCCGCGGGCGGCAGAGTCCCGTCGTACCTGGCCAGCATGGGTTTGTAGTCGAACAGTTCCAGATGACTGGGCCCGCCGCCCATGAACAACTGAATGACGCTCTTCGCTTTCGGTGCATGATGCGATTGCTTCGGAGCCATTGCATCAGCGGCGGCAGAGTGTTGCTGCAGCAATCCATTCAGCGCGATCGCTCCAAGACCGATGCCGCAGTCCCGCAGAAACCAGCGCCGTGCCTGTTGGTGTGTTTGATTGTTCATGGAAACCTCGTAGGTCCGGCTGTGCCGGACAAATGATTCAGTCTGGTGATGCAAACGATTCAGAACGTCCGGCACAGCCGGACCTACTCTTTATTCTCGCGTGATGGTTTCATCGAGGTTCAGCAGGATGCGGCTGATGATCGTCCACGCGGCGATGCGATTGGTGTTACCATCGGTGTTTCCGGCGAGTGACGCTGCAGCATCGGTGTTGGCCGTGAACCTGTCTCGCTGTTGCTGCAGAGTTTTCAACAAGACCGTTCGTTCGGCATCTGTGGGCTCCCGCGACACGCAGCAGCGGAAGGCGAACGTCAGGCTTTCTGCATCGTCGTTGCTGTGAGCGACGGCCTGCTGAGCCAGTGCCCGAGCACATTCGACGAACAGCGGTTCGTTCAGCGTGGTCAGAGCCTGCAGGGGCGTGTTGGATCGGGCGCGGCGGACGGTGGAAAATTCGCCGCTGGGAGCGTCGAAGGTCTGCAGTGCCGGATAGGGCACGGATCGGAAGCGGAATGTGTACAGGGCTCGACGGTACTTATCCGGACCTTCATCAAAACCCCAGTGTTTCGGCCCGTAACTGGCCGGTCGCTGGAACAGGAATTCCGGAGCCGGAGGGTAAACGCTGGGGCCGCCGACTTTGCGAGTCAGCAGTCCGCTGGCGGTCAGAAAGATGTCGCGAACAATTTCCGCGTCGACTCGAAAGCGTGCTCCGCGAGACAACAGGCGGTTGTCAGGATCTTCAAACGGTTTGCCGTCTGCGGTGGCCGCACGCGTTTGAGCCGATGATTGCTGGTACGTGTTGGACTGAACGATCAATCTGTGGATGTGCTTCAGACTCCAGTGGTGATCCATCAGTTCCACGGCCAGCCAGTCCAGCAGTTCCGGATGCGAAGGCAGGCTGCCCTGCGAACCCAGATCTTCCGGTGTGTCGACCAGACCGATTCCAAAGTAGGCCTGCCAGATCCGGTTGACGATTGATCGAGCTGCCGTGGGAGAATTTCGGTCCACCAGCCAGCGAGCAAAATCCAGTCGGGTGTGCTGAGCACCATTGGGCAGGGAATGCAGGAAGTCGGGGACATCGGCGTGTACCTGTTCCGTCGGCTTCAGAAAGTCGCCCCGATCCAGCAGAAATGTGTTTCGCCCCTGCGGGATTTCCTGATACGTGAACTGAGTGGTCCCTTCCGGATGTTGTTTCCACAACGCTTCAATCGCGTCGTTGGCCTTCTTCCACACAGGCACCGTTGTGCGCCAGTAACTGAACACCGCCCGCGTCTGATCTTCGGAACGCTGTTCGGCGGATTGAGACACAATTCGGCGAACGTCTGTGGGCAGAGGATCGGCGGTTGCCTCTTTGCCCACGGCGGAGATCCGGAAGCGGCCCACGTTCAGAGTTTCGTTGTTGTCACTGTTCGATCCGCCCTGATATTGTGACAGAGTGATGGTCAGCTTCGTGCCGCCGGGGAAGGCCAGGTTGTCGTTAGCGGTGAAGACCGCTTTGCGAGGTTGATTGCGTCGTCCCGGGCCGGCATCAATGCCCCATGCGGTGGATCGATCGCCGTCAATGGCATAGTCCACCGGGCCGGTGACACCGGAACTCTTGCCGTTGTCATCCACAAACGGTGGACCAAGTTCCTGGCGTTCGTTGCTGAAGTCCGCAGTAGCTTGTACGAACTTCGCCGTTTTCTTTTTCGACGGATCGGCCACACTTTCGGCGACGACTTTGAATTCTGTCAGAGCGAACTGACCGTCGTAGCCTCGACCGGGCCCACCGGCCGGCAGGTTGGGGTGATTCAGCATCTCCAGTCGAAACGAACGAATCTCGGTCAGATCGGTCACGGCTGTAAAAGGAGCTTCGAACCGAGTCGGCGCGTAGCCCTGAGCCAGCAGCGAACCATCACCTTGTTCGTAGTAGCGTTGAGATCCACCGCCCGCGTTTTCGAGTTTCAGGATCTGCCACTGCGGCTGGTCATCGCGGACCTCCGCTTCCCATGCCGCCATCTGTTGCGGCCAGTCCGAATAATCGCGGCGCAGCTGATCTTCGATGTCGTCGATCTGTCGGAACAATTGTTCGCGCGTGGCCAGTTGTTCGGTGGTGTAGACCGTCGGCTGAGCTTCGTAACTGTTGTTCAGGAACGCGAACATCTGATAGTACTCGCGGCGGCTGAACGGATCATATTTGTGACTGTGGCACTGAGCGCACTGCACGGTGAAACCCAGCACCGACTTTCCCAGAGCATCCATGCGGTCGAACATGGCCTGCATGCGAAATTCTTCGGGGTCGATGCCGCCTTCTTCGTTCAGCATCGAATTCCGCAGGAACCCGGTCGCCACAATCTGATCCTGTGTTGCGTTCTCCAGCAGGTCACCGGCAATCTGTTCGGTCACGAACTGATCATAAGGAAGGTCATTGTTCAGGGATTTGATGACCCAGTCGCGATAGAACCAGACTTCGCGCGGTTTGTCTTTTTCGAAGCCATCGGAATCGGCATAGCGAGCCGCATCCAGCCAGATTCGCCCCCAGCGTTCGCCGTAGTGAGGAGAATTCAGCAGTCGTTCGACCTGCCGATCATAGGCGGTCTGAGGGTCGGTTTTTGTCTCAGCCAGATACTCATCCAGTTCTTCGATGGCAGGAGGCAGCCCAATCAAATCCAGACTCAGTCGGCGCAGCAGGGTGATGTCATCGGCTCGCGGCGATGGTGAAACGCCCTCCTGTTCCAGTCGCTGCAGCACGAACGCATCGATGGGATTGTGAACACGATCCGCATGTCGAACCTGCGGGATGGCAGGTCGCTGTGGCGGAACAAACGCCCAGTGGCGAAAGTAGTCGGCTCCATCTGTAATCCATTTTCGGAGGATGGCGACTTCTGCCTCGGTCAGTTGCGGTATTTTCGAATCGGGCGGCGGCATGACCAGATCCGGATCGGAGGTTGTGACACGCCGCAGGATCTCACTGGCATTCGGATCACCGGGTTTCACCGCGAACTTTCCGCCGCGGTCTTTCGTGGCTTCATCAGCCAGATCCAGCCGCAGGTCTGCTTCGCGCGTTCCTTCATCCGGGCCGTGGCACAGAAAGCAGCGATCGGTCAGAAGCGACAGGGCTGACGATTTCCCTTGATGGTGGCTCGTGTCCGCGGCATCTGCGGTCAGGCACAGGCAGAATGACGTCGTGATGATCAGCGGCAGGAATGAATGCCGTGGCGGCGGTGGATTCCGACGCGGCTTCGAACAGAGTCGCAGAAGAGCAGCGGGCCACAGTCCGGCAACGATGCAACGCACGTGAAGGCTCATATGAGACAATCCGCATACAAAGGAGGGAACGGCACGAAGGCCGCCGGTGGGCAGGAGTCTCCTCTTATTGTATCCAGCCCATCAGGCTCAGCAAAACCACGAAAGCTTCCGGCATCTGACGGAGCTTTGGAATTCCGGTGTTTCGGACGCTGTCGCGCTGGTGTGTGCTGAGATCACTGGTTCAGATGACTCTGGATGCATTTCATCAGGACGGCGTACAGTGAGTTCAGAGTGCGGCTCAGGCGGGAATCCGTGTAGCCGGTTTCGCGAGCCAGTCTGGTGGCCGACATTTCCGGTTCATGCCGACGCAGCAGCAATTGTTGCTGTTCCGGATCGAGACGCCGAAGGCAGTCTCTGAGTGCCGTCAGGGATGCTGGTGTTTCCACTTCTCCGATGGAGTGCTCAAAAGCCGCATCCACAAACGCGCTGGAAAATGTTGGCTGATTCGTGCGGCGTTTTCTTTGCTGTTCAAGAAATCGCCGCACATGTATTCGTGCGATTCCGGCAATCCACGCGCCGATGTCTGTCCGGGTCGAATCGTACTGCGCGGCTTTTTCCATCGCTGTGACCGCGACGTCCTGCAGGATGTCATCCACGTCCGTCGGATTGAAAACGACAGCCCGCACCGCAGCCCGCAACTGTGGCTGTGATTGTCCGAAATATTTCGCGACTGCGGATGTTTGGTCTTCGCTCTTTCTCTCGCCCATTATCCAACCTGATAATCCCCGCACGATCAATTATGACCAGCGTGAGGGAGGACTGCAGCTTCAACGGGCGGTCAGGAAGCAGATTCTCTTCCTGTTCTCAGTTCCTCATTGTTTTTGTCGAAATTTCAGAATCTTTGAGATTGTCTGCAAAAACAGACCGCGAACTCGGAAAGAAGGGAGAGAAGTAGACGGGTCGTTTCGCTGTGAGTCGTTTTCTCTGATTCAATGGCGACCGGAAACCATCTGGCTGCGAAATAAATGCCTGGCGACGCGTGTCAGAGCGATCGTCCGGGAAAGAAGATGCCAAACCAGCCGGAACGCGCAGCGTCCGGCTTTTTGAAGACCGCAGCGAACGCCCTGCGTTTCTTTGCGAGATCGGTCACTTTTGCATGGACGACTCCGTTGTTGGCCATGGGGACGGGCGAGAGTTCGGGGCTGTTGAATTCAATCCGAAGCAAAATCCACCGCGTTGGGCCAAAAAACGGCACTGGCCCGCGTCGTTTTCCAACGCGGTGGTGCTTTCATGCTGTCCGGTTAAAAATACTTCCACCGCGTTGGATCAAAATGGCTCTGGCCCGTGCCGTTCTCCAACGCGGTGGGGTTTCTGCTTTTCCCGCAACGGTGCCGGAAACAGTCCGGGTGTCCGGAGGAGACTCGGCGCATCAACTGATCGACCATGGACTGGCGTTTTCCCGGTAATGTTTCATGTCGTTCTCTCCTGAACAGGATCAGCTGCTGGATCTCTGCGGAAAGGTCCGCGATGGGACCATCTCCGAAGCGGAGTTGCGCCGGTTGGAAGGTTGGCTGCTGACGGATTCGGCGGCGATGTCCTTTTACTGCCGGTTCATGGCTGTTTGTTCAGGCCTCGAGCAACTCAGCGCGGGGGATGAGCTGCTCAGCCGTCAGTCGCAGTTGGAGATTGGTTCGGACGGCGTCTCCGAACCGCCGCTCCTGAAAGACGATTGGGCGCAGTCGATTCCGGCGGACGACCTTTCCGGGGATATTCCT
>JAGQPY010000232.1 GCA_020426485.1 Planctomycetaceae bacterium | reverse complement strand
CAGAAGTGCAGGCCGAAGTAGCGGCAGACGATCTCCTGGTTCAGCAGATCAATGTCATCGAGAGTGAGATCCACCAGCAGTTCTTTGGCGGACTCTGCCGTTGCTCTCAGGTAGCCTCGCAGCTTCACATCAGTCGGTTCAAACAGAAAGACTTTACCCCGATGTCGTTTGCCTTCTCGATTGCAGCGACCGGCCGCCTGGGCCATGGAGTCGATGCCCGTCAGTGATCGAAAGACGACGGGGAAATCGACGTCGACACCGGCCTCGATCAACTGAGTGCTGATGACCTGGCACGCAAGCCCGTCGCTGAGTCGCTGGCGAATGGTGTCGAGCGTCTTGCGTCGATGCTCGCCGCACATATTGGTGCTGAGATGGAATATGCTTCTTTCAGGATGAAGGTCTTCGTTTAACCCGTGGCCGAGAGGCCAGGCCGTCGCCTCAGGCTTGGCCACATCCTGGCCTCTCGGCCACGGGTTAAACGGATGTGACGACAACGTGTTTCGGCCACGGGTTAAACGAGTGAACAGGTCTGCGGCGTGGGCTCGCGTGTTGACGATGCACAGAAACTGTTCGTGTTCGCTGAGCTTCTGAACGATGTTTTCATTGGACAGGGGGCCGAGGTGGCTGATTTGAACTCGCTTCAGGCGTCCGAACAGATGCGGCGGGTTGGAGATGATTTCGGTGACGTTTTCGAGGCCGATCATGAAGTCATTGGATCGACCGAGGGCCGGTTGAGTGGCGGTGCAGAGCACGATTGTGCAGCCGTAATTTCGGACCAGTTCTCGAATGACCGCCAGTGTCGGTTTCAGCAGTTCGACGGGGATGGACTGCACTTCGTCCAGAATGATCACGCTGTTGCAGATATTGTGCAGCTTGCGACAGCTTGAAGTGCGATCCGAAAACAGAGATTCAAACAACTGCACGTTTGTGGTCACCACCAACGGTGCGTCCCAGTTCTGAGTGATCAATCGTGTCGTGGCCGTTTCACGCTCCGGGTCTGTATTGCAATGATGTTCCAGAATCGTCTCCTCGGGAGCAGCCGAGAACACGTTTCTGAAAACCGCTGCCGTCTGTTCGATGATGCTGGTGAACGGAATGGCATAGATGATTCGCGAACACCCCTGTACTTCGGCATGCTTCAGCGCGAACGCCAGGGACGACAACGTCTTGCCGCCTCCCGTTGGAACGGTCAATGAAAATAATCCGCGCGGCTGGGCGGCCATGTGACGGCAGGCATTCAGAACTTCCGCTCGGGCATCAGCGACGACTCCGGATTTCCCGGCACTCAGTTCCTGCAGGTGCTGATCCAGCAGCGTTCGCAGTTGTGCGAATCCGGGTGTGTTGACCTGCCGTTCGCCGGTGCGATTGGGAGACACAAATTCTTCCGTCGCCAGATAGTCTGCATCGACCAGGCAGGAAAACAGCATGCGAGTGAAAAACGCGAGCTGGTAAGGAATGGTGTCCGGGTCTTCCGACGCAAGACTGATCGGAGGAACTTTGGGAAGCTCGGGTTTCTGCAGCAGTGCTGGCGGAGCGTCATCAACAGCCGGGATTACCTTCTTTAGCCGCTGATCCAGGCCGGACGCTCCAGATTGACTGACTGCGTCGGCCAATCCGGCATGATGTCCGGCGATACAGTAGGCCAGCATTCTGCCGTAGGGATGCTTTTCAAACAACTGTGCCGCCAGTTGAGCGCCAGCTGTGGAATGGTCAATTCGGTTCGATGAATCGACGTTTTCGATGTGAGCTTCATAGCCATTTTCGCGGTGCAGGTAAGCCTGAAATTCCTTTGAGTACTTGCCAAGATCATGCCACCACCCGAGGACCCGACCGAACTCGTCTGCCTTCAGGCCATGTGCGAATTGTGAACAGTATTTCGCGACCAGCGCGAGATGTTCCTCCAGAGGCTCCCACGATTCTGGTGGTTCGCCCTGTTTCGTATGAGCAAAGTGTGTCGTCATCTTACGCTCCGATTTTCAGATTCCTGCTGCAGGGACGTCGCAGCGGTTTGAATTTCTTCCGATGGGTCTGGCTCTTTGCGGACGCTGTTGCACATTGATTGGCACTTGTTCCGGAAAGGTGTGCCGGCCGACGAAACAGCAGCTTCGCAGTCTGTGAAACGATAGCGGCAAGGTTGGTCAGGGGATGACCAGGGTCATGCAGGAAAATCGGGCCGGGGCAGATGGAGGTCTCACAGTGGCGAGTTCGTAATCGCGAGGGAGTTGCCGGCTCATACGTTGCAAGTTTGACTCGAATCCGTACTGGTACTTAAGCAAAATGTGTCCGCAAGTTCAATGAATGGCCCGTCGAACATCCTGGATGCCTGCCTTAGGATGCCATATTTCACGTGACCAATGGAGCGACAAAAGCTGCTCTGTACTTTTTATGCAAAGTCCATGGCAGTTTTTATGCCTTCCGAGTCTCCAGCCAGGCGATTTTCCCCAGCTGTTTCTGTGGCGGCGCAAAGGTTACGAAGACTCCGTCCATGCTGACGTGCAGAACGGTCATCGATGGTCCAGCGCTCAGTTCCACATTCAGGGATCGGTGGATCGTCAGCAGCCATCCGAATATGGTCGTCGTGATGGACAGGTTGCCGAAAATCATCGGACTCGAATGCCGAAGCAGGCTGTGACGGAAAGCTCGCCTGAACTTTTTCAGGTTCAGGGAATACCTGCTCAGCGGCATCGCAGCCGTGGCGGCGGCCACATCACAGATGGCACTGGTCGTGCGGTGGCCGGCGTTCGCGAGTTTTCGACCGATGTCTGTCGGAACGTCTGTTGATGGCGTTGCGTTCCGGTGTGACGTCTGGTGTGAGTTTACGCTGCAATACGGCGCATGGTCACCAAGGGTGCTGGCGTTCTACTGTCCCAGGAGAGATTCTGTCGGGCGAACCATGGCGAGTGTTGCCATGTAGTCGGTGAAGGCGACGAAGTGGTTCCAGGTAGCCGTGATTTCTTCTTCGGCAGCTTCCAGAGCGTACTGTTCTCGCAGAGCCACTTTCAGCAGGTCGCTGTCACCCAGAGTGAATTTTCGCCGTTCGATCTCCGCCATTTCCGATGCCAGCCGCACGGCCTGTCTGGCTTTCAGAGCTTCCTGTCGAGACTGAATCATACCGGCATAAGCGGCCTGAACTTCCGCGGAGATTTTATCCTGAGTGATCCGTCGTTTGGCATTGATCTGAGCCATCTTGCTCTGCACAGCGTGCATTTTTCCACGACCCTTGCGGCGTTCGATCGGAACATCAAAGAACATGGCGGCTTCCATTTCGAACTCCGACTTGTCCGCCTTCTTGCTGGCTGGCTGGCCGACATCCTGAGCGGCCGTCAGTCGAGCATCCAGAGCCGGCAGCGTCTGGTTGCAGGCTTCGGACAGGTCGACCTGAAGCTGCCGGTACTGCAGATCCAGAGCGAGCAGTTCCGGGCGGCTGCTGAGAGCTTGATTGATATCGACACTCATCTGCTCTTCTGTGACCTGACGCAGCGGCGGGAAATCGGGCAGGTCGTCCAGTGACAGAACCACAGGGACTCCGTTGGCATCCCGAAAATACAGCGACAGCTTGACGGCAGCCTGACGAAATTCGCGAGTGGCGTCGGCCAGTTTGGCTTCGCGCTTGGCGATGGCTCGCTGATTATCCACCAGCTCCGGTGGATCAAGATCGCCCAGCTGAACTCGTCGCTGGATGGCATCATTCCGATCCGCGGCAATGTCCAGCCACAGTTGACCCAGACGGACTTTCTGCCCGGAAGCCACCCACTTCCAATAGGCCATGCCGGCATCGTGCGAAAACTGAATCAGGCTGGCCTGAATGACAGGGTCAGCCAGTTGCTGATCGTAAGTGGCTCGCCACAGTGCGGCTCGGCGAGCATCGATGTCGCGATTGCGGATCAGGGGGACCTGAACGCCCGCCTTGAACTCGCCGGCTTCATCGGTTTCGCGTTCCTTGTACCACGGTTCAAAACTACCATCGCCAACTCGATACGCCCCGAACACCTCGCCGCCACCATACAGCGGCTTGTAAACACCGGCCGAGTTGCGATAGGTCTGATAATAGCCCAGCGGCTGATTCTCAGATGAAGCTTTGATTTTTGTATCGAATTCGCCCCATGTCGAAAGCTGATTTCCGTTGGCGATCTGACGTTCCAGATAGGCCGCTTCCACCAGTGGATACGACTGATGCACAGATTCGATCACAGTATCCAGAGTGACGATGGCCGTCAGAGCGCCTGCGGCGTTGTCCCGCACGGCGGCTGGCGGATCTGTCGGTGAATTCGGTCCGGAACCTGCAACTGCTGTGGGGGGAACCGTAGAAGCAGCCGATTCGGTGTTGGTGCTCTGAGTAGCTGAAACCGTCAGAATAACATCACTTCCGTCATCCGGTTCGTCAGATGTCGGAACGGTTTCATCAACTGCAGCATCCAGTGTGGCCGTAGGCGAGCCCGCCACAGCTATCGGCGCGTCGTCCTGAGTTCGCGGTGAGGATGCCATCTGACCGGATGATCGGCACCCTGCCAGAAACACGCTGATGATCAGAAGTAAAACGAATCTGTCCACGTGAACGCCAATCCTTTGGCAGTAGGGGGTTCCGTCCCGGTTCCGATCCGGCGGACATGGGTTGAAAACAACATCCGTATGACGCTGTGCGATGACACCCGCAGACATACGACGATTGCATTGTGAGTCTTCCACAAAAGCAACCGCTTTCTGCGCGAGGCAGCACCGAGGATCCGCGCTGATGCTGCCCCACTTAGTTTTCGGCCTTGCAGACCTGGCAAAACCGCCGTCAATCGGAAGAAGACGGATGGCACGCAGGTCAGGCATCCACCTTTGGCGGCTGGGCCGGTTACCGAAGAGTTTCGGGCGGCGCTACTTCGGCAGTTTCGGCTTCTTGGCCTTATCGCCGTCTTTGTCACCGGAGTCACCAGGATCAACGACCGGCGGGAATCCGTTCATGCTTCGCCAGATTTCGTACCACAGCGGGACGCGTTCCAGCAGCACCCACGCATTGGCTCGAACCCCCTGTCGCAGGTATCGTTCATCGGGCCATTCGTGAACGTCATCGTCCGGACGCACCAAGGCTCGAAACTTGCCCTTGCCGTCATCGGTCGCATCAACGGAAACCACTGCGCCTCCGAAGGTCCCGACAGCGACGGACGGCCAGCCGGCAAACTGGATGGCTGGCCAGCCTTCAAACTGCAGTCGGACATGTCGGCCTGGCCAGACCAGCGGAGCGTCGTTGCCGTCCAGCCATATCTGAACGGCTCGATCCGACGTGTCGGGGACGATGACGCACAGAGTGTCTCCTTCTTTCAGAATCTGGCTGCCCTGATTGGGAAGGATGCGTGTGAGAAACCCATCAAACGGTGCTGTGATGACCTGACTCTGCTGACGAGCCAGTTTGGTTTCGGTTTCCAGCAGAGACTTGCGGGCTTTGGTCAGCTCGGACTGAGCCTTCGCAACTTCACTTTCCGCTTTGGCCACATCCGCACCGGCTTTGCGAAGTGAAGCCGTGGCATAATCGATGTCGACATTGGCCTTCTGCTCCTTGGCGTCGCGGTCTCGCTGCTTGCCCTTGAGTTCGTTCAGGGCGGATTCGACATAAGCCTGAGCCCTTTCCACTTTGGCTTTGGCTTCCAGGTACTTCTGTTCTGCCTGCTGAAATTTGGCCGTTCCAATGATGTTTTCTTCGTGCAGCTGCTTTTGCCGCTCAAAATCCGCTTCGGCCTGAGCCAGAGTGGCTTCGTATTCCTGCAACTGCCTTCGTTCCGCCTCCACTTTGTTCATGGCACTGGCGATGGCAGCGTCAGCTCCTGCGATAATCTGCAGCTTGACGGAATTGTAAGCCGCCAGCTGGGATTCGAAGGAATGCACGACCGTGCGAGCCGCATCCTGACTGCGACGGTTCGCTTCCAGCAATTCTTCGCCCGCCGTGACCTGAGCCATGGACGCTTCCACCTGATCCTGCAGACGTTCCATCAGCAGCGGGTCGATATCCTGAATCTCTGCAATCAGGTCGCCCTTTTTGACATGAGCGTTTTCGTAAACGTTGTCTCCCCAGCGCAGCAGTCGGCCTTTGATGGGAATTTCAATCGTCTGCTGTCGCTCCAGCGGCGCGAAGGCCACCACGTTGCCGGTTCCGGTGACGGACTGCTGCCAGGGAGCGAATGCCACCAGAATGAAGCCGATGACCAGAAGAGTCAGCAGCACTTTGCCAATTCGCCGAGCAAGTCGGGAAGATCTGGCCAGTCTCAGCGAGGGCAGCAGTGCTTCGCTGTAAGCCGTTGGCCCCAGCATCTGCCGTGAGGAAGGTTCGGCCAGCCGAATCATGTCGTTTCTTGAAATCATGACTGTCCTTCACTTTCGGTGTCTTCAGCGGTGATCGATGCTGTGGCAGATCTGCTCGGACGCCCCGACTTTTCCAGCCGAATGATCTGGTCGCAGCGACTGGCGATCAGTTGCCGGCCGGTCGCAATGATCAGTGTCCACGGTCGGTCGGGGGACGTCAGCATCTGCAGAATGATTTCCAGTTCGTCATCGGGAAGGCTGTCCAGAATCCCATCGACCAACAGCAGTCGAGGTCGACCGGCAATGGCTCGTGCCAGCGACAGTCGAGTCAATTCTGTATCTGACAATGGTCGCCCGTGTCCCAGCAGCCTGGTTTCGAAGCCATCTTCGAAAGAAAGAATTCGATCGTACAAAGCCACGTCCGTCAGCGCCTGTCGCACATCGGCCGACGTTACGTCAACTCGATGCAGATGCACATTTTCTTCAATGGTGCCGTGGAAAACATCTTCCCGACGCACCATCGCCACCTGTTTTCGCAGTACATCCGATCGAAGATCCTGCGGATCAAAACTATCCAGCGTCAGAACCCCCGACGTGGGAGTACGCAGGCCATAGATCAGATCCAGCAGCGTGCCTTTGCCGCTTCCGGAACCTCCCAGCACCGCCAGAGTCGTGCCGGGATCCATCTGAAAGCTGACGGGAGGATGAAGAATCGACTGTCCGAGATGCTGGTACTGCACATTGCCGGCGGTGACTTTTGCGGGATGATCTGCCGGCAGGTCCAGCAGGCCGTCCTGAGATTCCGTCGGCAGATCAAACAGCACACCCAGCTTGTCGACCGACGCCAGCAGGTCGTAGAAACTTTCCATGTGCTTTCCAAGCTTCGCAAATGCACCAACAATCACGGTGACAATCAATTCCGCCGCAACCAGTTGTCCCAGCGTCAACTGGCCATCAATCACCAGCCAGCCGCCGATACCCAGCAGTGCTGTGCTGGATATCGCCTGCAGTCCCAGCGCGAACAGAATCTGCCGCATCAGAATTCGAAAGTGCTTTTGACGTGCTTCCAGATATTCGTGAATCAGACGGTCCGTGCGTTCCAGTGCCAGATCCGTGCCCCCGTCTGTTCGAAAGATGATGGGACACCGCGAAATATCTTCCAGCCAGGAGGCCATGGAGTACTTATGCTTGGATTCTTTAATCGCACTGGAAACCGCACCGTGTCCCAGCACAACGATGATGAAGGCGATGGCTCCCATCATCACGACGTCAAAGCCCAGCAGCCACGGATGATAGAAGGCCAGAACGACCATCCCGATAATCGCGCTGGAAATCAGCCCCACTCCGTCCAGCAGCAACTGAGAAGCCACTTTCTGAACGGTCACAACATCGAAAAACCGATTGGTCAGCTCGGGCAGGTACAGGGCATCCGTGCTTTCCGTGCGAGCTCGGGGAAGTCGGAACGCAAGGTCGCCGGCAATGCGAGCAAACAGCCGACGCTGGATCAACTCCGTGACGTAGGTCTGTAAACCCCGCATGGCTGCGGAAAACGACAGAAACGTCAGCAGAATCAAGGCCAGAACGAACACCGGCTGCAGAAATCGACCGAACGCAACCGTGTTGACAAGAGCTTCGACGGCAATTGGCGTTGCGAGAGTCAACAAACCCACGACAAACGCAAATACCATCACAATCCAGACATCAGACCATTCCGGTTTCAGCAAAGACAACAGTCTTGCCAGCGGCTTTCGACTTTCCCCGGCCGACAACCCTGATTCAAACCCGGCACGAATTACCACGCACCGAATCCGATTTCCTTCGGAAAACTCCCCCAGCAAACGCTGCAGGCGGAACCGTCCGTGGGTCTTCTGGCGCAGAACTTCTTCTGAACGAAGGACTTCCACCCGGCCCTTGGACGCAGGCGAAATAATCAGCCAGCCCCCCGATCCGGCGGAGTCGAAAACCACAAGACGAGCACCGGAAATGGCCAGTCGCGAAGCCTCCGCAACGGTGCAGTCGATCGTCAGTGTTCGCAGACCGATGCTGTGAGTCGCTTCGGAAAGCCATTTCCACCACAGTTGAGCTCCATCCCCGGGCCAGGCCAGACGAGCTTCATGCCAGGCTCGACGAGCCGTGGCCATTTCGACGTCCGGAATCAGCAGAGACAGCTGCTCCAGAACCCAGGAGCCATTCTCCACGGTGGTCGATTCTCCGGTCTTCACAAACGCCTCCCAACCAGATTTGCAGTTTCTCAGCCTTCGTTCGTC
>JAGQPY010000231.1 GCA_020426485.1 Planctomycetaceae bacterium | reverse complement strand
TCGGGCCGTGACATTCAGGCTGCGGCTCAGTCATTAGACCTGGCGTCGAAGATAAACGGCGCTTGCTTCAACAGATGTCCGCATGGAACAGCTTTCGACCGATGAATTGCTCAATTCCACAAGGCAGATCGCAGATGTGTCCTTGTGCGATGCTCGCGAAATCTCACGAAGACTGTGATTGCTGACGTTCTCGGATGTTACGACAGGCGATGACCAGTCGGATGTCTTCGTAGCTGACGGTGCCCTGCAGTTCTTCAAAGATCGGTTTCAGGCGTTCATCTGTGACTTTGTCGATGGCGTCTTCAATGCGAGTCACCAGGGCAGCCGGAATCCATTGAGCAGGATCGGACAGATTTCGAGCGTAGACGTAGTCGACCAGATACTGCGAGACCGTCGAGACCGCTCGATTCAACTGCAGTGCAACTTCGTCACGATTCAGGCCCTCATCGAAGAGATCGAAATACGGCCCCGTGACAGACGGAGACCTGGGCGTCCCTGCCTTTCGACCGCCCGCAGACTTGCCGGTAGAAACCTGATTTCGCTGTCGTTCCGAAGGGGAGTCTTGTGGAATCGGCAGGTCCGTTCCCAGCTGGTGTTCTGCACTGTAACGAGCGATTTCGGCGACGATTTTCATCCCGAACTCTTCCAGCTTCTGCTGGCCGATTCCATAGATCCGCAGCAGGCGTGACGGCTTGGTGGGTCGGAAGGCGGCCAGTTGTCTCAAACTGACATCGCCCAGAATGACATAAGGCGGAACCCCTCGCTGCTGAGCCAGTTCGTGCCGAAGACTGCGCAGCGATTCAAACAGGCCTCGATCAACACCGGCCCACTGATCCTGTCCCACTCCGACGCTCGATTTCCGGCGCGGCCGCGTCAATGTGGGCGTCACTTCGCCCCGAAGAACACATCGTCCGGACTCCGAAATCACCAGAACCGAATGTTCCCCGGAACGCAGCAGATGCCCCTGAGCGATCAGCTGATCGATCCAATTGCGCACAACGGATTCCGGTTCATCTTTCAGCAGTCCCCACGTGCTGAGCAGATGGTGTCCGTTGCGAGTCACTTTCTGACTTTTCGATCCACGCAGCACCTGAGCAGTATACTCCGCTCCGAAACGCTGTTCCTGACGATAGACGCTGCTCAGGATTTTCTGAGCCGTTACTTTGGAATCTTCCAGAACGGATACTTCTTCAAGACACACATCACAGGCGCCGCAGTTGGCTGATTCCAGAGTCTGACCGAAGTGGCTGACCAGCTGACGATGTCGACACTCAACGCTGGAACAGAAGGCCTGCATTCGAGTCAGTGCCTGCAGCGAGACTTCCCGGTTCTCTTCGTTTTCCGACTGGCTGATCAGAAACTCCCACGTTCGCACATCCTGACCGGAGTAGATCAGGCAGCATTCCGCTTCCAGCCCGTCACGTCCGGCTCGACCGCTTTCCTGTTGATAGGCTTCAATACTGCGGGGCATCTCGGCATGAATGACATATCGCACGTTGCTCTTGTCGATTCCCATGCCAAAGGCCACGGTTGCCACAATAATATCAACCGCTTCACTGATGAAAGCTTCCTGATGCTTTCGGCGTTCTTCGGCAGACAGGCCCGCATGATAGGGCAGAGCGCTGTAGCCCAGAGACTTCAGCGTTGCCGCCGTTTCTTCCACGCTCGAACGACTGATGCAGTAGATGACTCCGGATTCTTTGGGATGCCGATCGATGACCTCACGAATCTGTGACAGAACATCCTCACGCCGCTGAACGCGATACAGAAGATTGGGGCGATCGAAGCTGCCCACCAGCACCTGAGCATCGTTGAGCGACAGTTGTTCAACAATGTCGGATCGAACCTGTTCCGTCGCCGTAGCGGTGAAGGCGTGAATGGAGACATTTGGGAATGCCGACTTGAGGCACCCCAATTGTCGATATTCCGGACGAAAATCGTGGCCCCAGTTGCTGATGCAATGAGCCTCATCGATGGCGATGAAGCTCACATCGACTTCCCGGAGAAAATCCAGAGTCCGCGGCTGCACCAGACGTTCCGGTGCGGCAAACAGCAGTTTGAGTTCCCGATTGCGAACTCGCTGAGCCACCTGCAGACGTTCTTCCGTTGAAAGACTGCTGTTGATAAAGGCCGCCGGAACTCCACATTCCGTCAAGGCGTCCACCTGGTCCTTCATCAAGGCGATCAGCGGACTGACGACGACGGCCATACCGTCAAAACTGACCGCCGGTGCCTGGTAGCACAACGATTTTCCACCACCGGTTGGCAAAACGGTCAGCGAATCACATCGGTCGCAAATGGCCTGCATCGATTCGCGCTGCAGGGGACGAAACCCGCTGTAGCCCCAGTACTGACGCATACTGTCCAGAATCGAATCGATTGACACGAAATAACCTTGTCGCTTAACAGCCTTCTGTGCGCAGTTCAGGACGGGGCTCGAAACAAATCCGGAAGCCGGGAACAATCCATGGAGGAAGTCAGCTCTGAGATTGTGGGAAACAGCAAACCAACGGCAGCAGGACCAGTCCAATCCGGGCACAGATCTCGCTCGTGCAGCCATTGCATTTGAAGCGGCTGTGCATGGTAGCGAAGCTGCGGTTCGAAGCCCAGTGGGCCAGGGGCAGATCCCAACGCGGTGAAGTGATTCTGCCCGGAAAAATGATGGTCGTTTAACCCGACGCCACAGGCGAGGCCTGTCCAGCCTGCGATAGACCTCGCCTGCGGCTCGGGTTAAACGTAGAGCATCTCTTCCTTCACAGCGTTGGGCAGATCCGCATTCATGGACGTCAAAAGACTGCTGCGGGAACCATCGCCGAGCAGTTCAGCGCCGTTCCAAAGCTGTTCTATCGAATCCGTGGCTCTGTCGGTCTCGGAAACTGCCGATGGCCACCGAACAACGGCGTGCTGCCGAATCAGCTCGGGTTCTATACAGAATGCAAAACCCGCAGAGATGCCCCGACAGGAAAGGGCGACCGGTTGATCTCCGCGGGGAAATGGGTCATCGCGTTAGTCGTTCTTCAAGCGGCGTCAGGACCGAGTCCCGACGGGACCGCGGAAGCCGAAGGCCGTGAAACGTGACATTTCGATGGCATCGACAATCTTCAGTGCGGCAATGTCCTTGTATTCCAGGATCACTCGTCGTGCACCGGCGATGTCGGGAACCGGTCGTTCCAGAAGCAACAGGTCCCCGCAGGTCATGAACTCTTTAAACGGAACCGTTTCACCAAAGGATGTGACCAGCACGCCGGTTCGTGGAATGCTCACGGGCCATTCTGCGAACAGCTTCTGCATTGGATTCTGAGCACGAATGTCTGCTGAAACCATGATTCCCGTCTTTCAAATTTTTCGTCGCCGCGCGTTTCATGTCCGAATCTGACCCGCACAGCCATAGATTCGACGGATTCACAACGTCACGACAGACAACTGGTGATCGATGTCGCATTCCTCACAGCCTGTACACTCAACCCCCCCCCCCCGCGCAGACAAACAACCGCTTGGACAGGCCCACAAAACCGGGGAAAACGGGGGCAGGCTTTCTTCCGGACAGGCAATTCACCAGGTTGATGCTCTGTTGCGGCAGTCAGTCCCCGACTTGTGAACGCTTCTCACTGTTCCACAGCTCACCTTTTCGGCGAAATGGATCATCGCCGGATCCGAAAATTTCGGACGAAATTGGCTTCGAAATCTCAGGCAAGAATTGTGTTTCTGACTCGATAACCAGTCATGACGACCATTCCTCGAAAGTTGTTTGTTGAAGAATCGGATGTTGCCGAACCTGTGGGGGATCACCCAGGGCTGAATCGTTGAAACGATCAGGTGAACCACGATCGTCTCGTTCGTCGCAACCGGAAACTTGCTGTTCAGGCAGGAGCAGGACCGCAAATGTCTGTTGTGGAAAAACCAAAGGCCGATGACAGTCTCAACTGGGCTCGCCTGCGTGCCACTGCGCTCGAATCCATCCGGGAGATTGAGCTGCCCGGCGACCTGCAGATTCCCGCCTTACCTCAGGCGGTCACCGAATTCTCCGAACGAGCGTCAGATCCCAATGTGGAGATCAAAGAACTGGCGGCGATTGTCTCGACCAGCACCGGTCTGACCTTCGAACTGCTGAAGTATGTGAACTCCGCCGTGTTCGCGCTCTCGTCACCGGTCCGTGATGTGGGTGCAGCAATCGCGAAGATCGGCATCGGCGGAGCAAGGACCTACCTGATTGCAGCAGGAATGAAGGCCGCCAACAGCGCGATGAATTCGCGGCTGATGAATCAGCGAGTCGCATGGAACGAAGGTCTGCAGAAAGCCCTGTTTGCTCGAGCGGTCGCGAAGACACTTCGGATTGACGAAGGACTATCATTCATGGGAGGGCTGCTGCAGGATTTCCTGCTGCTGGCTCTGACCAATCATTTTTACGGAGACTACATCCGATTTCTGGAAACGGACGCTCGCGACGGCCGCGATCTTGCTGACTGGGAACTGGAACAGTTCGGCTGGACTCATGCCACTGCCGGGGCCTACGTGGCTCACAAATGGCGATTTCCTGACGACCTGCTGTGTGCCATTTATTACCACCATTCGCTGCGGGATACGCTGAACAATCCGGAAGTGGAATTGTTCAAGCTGTTCCCGGTGACGTTGTCCGGACTGCTGCCCGATCAGGTCCGCCAGTCGGCTCGCGGCATTGCCGATCTGATTGCCGTCGATGGTCGCTGTTCTGCCCTGAAGCTGGACGAACTCTGTCGCGCCGTGGACGAAGAGCAGATGCAAATGGCCGATGGAGTGGAAACACCGGAGTCTCTGCTGCGAATCATTCAGGAAGCTCGACAGTCCATGAAGTAAGACCACTCAGAAAACCGGGATCAGAAATTGCAAGGAGGCAGAAACCCGCTGAAAGACCAGACAGCGACAGTGCTCAGATCGGTGTGGACAGTCTCCGGAGTTCCACAGCCGCAATCATTTCGGTAGCATTTCGCAGTGACACAACGCAGGTTACTGCAGGCATCTTTCCGGACGATCCGCCGCCAGCTTGTCGCGCCGGCGCAGAGAATCAAAAACTGATATTTGCATCACTACTGCTTCCCGGTGGTGTCAAAACCGCTGCGATGGAACGAATCCGGACAACTGCCAGGTCAATCCAGCAAGTCCCGCAGTCGGTTCCATCGCCTTTGGAATGCCTGAACGTCAATGTCAGCCGGCGTTGAGCCGAAGAAGGCGGCCGAAATGGCGTCGGCGTGTTGTCGAATCGCTTCGGAACGATCCTGCGTGCGACAGCCTTTGGCGATCATGATGAGGGCTTCGATCAGGCGAATGCAGACGGCGACGCTGCCGGAGCCATACTGACGAATCTGACTGAAGGCGTCGTCGAGCAGTCCCGAAAACTCAACGGGCATTGCCACGCAACGCAGGTGATCCTCTGAATCATAGTGCCGGCCTGTTGGAAACCTGCGGGATGCGAGTCTCGCCAGACTGGCTCCCAGTCGATCAATGCAGTTCATCGCGGCGAAGGGGTTGTTGATGCCGGGCGACAGTGCACGAACAGCAATCTCAACGATTTCCACAATGCAGCAGCCGATGTCCTGGCGAGGAATCCGTCGAGTGCCGATCACAAACGCACCATGAATCGTACCGGAAAGTTGCTCCTGAAACTCCGTCGATTTCTGGCCTCCGCAAAACACAGTCGCCAACGGTGTTGTCGAGCAAACGAAGTGACCGGGACGCTGTCGAAGTTTTATGACAAGATCGTCGTTCGCAGCGACAGACGTGAGATCTTCCAGATCAATGCCTTCGATGTAACCATCCGCAGGGGGAAAGATGTCAAATGTCGACAGACTCTGATCCTGAGCATCAGTCCACCTGCTGTCTGGGCAGTCCTCAGTTGCCGGAAATCCGCGGTCGTTGATGTCATCGGCCGTCAGTTCATCCGGAAAGAGTCGATCCACGGCCGAATCCAGTTCCGCAGCGACATTGGCAATCAATCGCGGTGCCTGAATGCTGAGCGAAGTGTCGTGAACAAACCAGATCAGCATTCCGATGGACCCAAATCCCAGGACGACCGCCGCAGCGATGGAAAATTGAGGAACGAAAGCGGACGACACGTTTTCTCGAAGATGGATCTGCTGCAGAATGATGAAGCAATACAGGCTGGTGCCCATCAGCAGCCCGAACAGGCGGTCTGCAATACTGTCGGCCAGAAAGCCACGCAGCAGTCGCGATCCAAACTGAGACGAAGCCATTGAGATCGTCACCAGAGTGATGGACAACACGATCCCCATCAACGTAATGACCGTACCTGAGACAAACGAAAGCGTCTTCTGAGCGGCCGAGGCGTCTCGCACAAACCATGCGCCGTGTCCTGCCGCCGCAGAAAGCAGTTCGTCCACCTGCAGCATTCCCAGCGCTACCGGAAAGGCCAGAATGCAGTACGAGGTCGGCCGAAACCAAAAGCTCTCACGAAAGCCGTCGAAGATTGTCAGAAGTCGAGTCTTCAATCCAACCTCTCTCATCGCTTCTGCTTCATCAACAACCTGTCCACGAGCGTCTCAGCACAGTCGCTGTTCGCGGCCGCAGAGATGCTGCCGACTTCTGACGCCCATCGTTTTTGACGAGACATTCGCATGGTTCGAATTCGGTCGAAGCAACTGTCGCGATTGCGATCATGATCACGATGTCTGCCAAGATGTTGCGGATCATCCAGCGGGTGTTGGCAGCATCGTGACTGTTGCAATTTCGGAGTGCAGTGGTGGTTGAGTCAGATCACGCGGAACAGCATCGCGGCAACAATTCCGGCCATCAAAAGGGCCGTTCCCACGGCATCCAGCAGCGCGCGTGGCGAGTGTTCCGCCGACGACAGTCTGTTTATCACGGGAGCGGTGATGGAAGTTTCGGACGTGGAACGCTGGACGCCACCATCCATCGGCAACCGGGATTCCCGGTCGCAACGGAGCGGCAGACGATCGTTGGACGGATCGTCGTCACTCTTTTCGTTCCACACGTGAAGCGAGGGTTCGGTGCGAATGACCTGTATTGGATAGCGATGCGTCTCAAATTCTTCCCGCGCTGAGACCATCATAACGACCGCTGAATCCGCGATTCGCCCTTCTTCTGCCAGACGAGGGGAATAAAAACTCAAGCGGACAACGTCTCCTTCCTGCATCGCTCCCAAAGGAACGGTGGAACCATTCTCATAGGGCAGGAACAGTTCAATTTCCATCAGTGCGTTGCCCGGGAGCATTCGGTCGGCCAGGGGCAGATTAAGTTCGACCAGTCCCGCCTTGCCGCCATCGGCGTGGGCCACCAGAATCGGTCCTGCGGCTTCATCCTTCGTGGAGTCGACCGAATTGTTGGCGACCTTCTGCCCCGTCAGGTGCCGATCGTCGGGACGCACATTCCTCGATACCAGCATGAGATTTGCCATCAATGCTCTCGCCCTGTGCTCTTGTTTTAGGGGACGACCGGGCTGACAGCAGAACGATCAGCCTCAGTCACATCGGTGCTCGTTCACCGATGAAGCAACAGTGAAGCAAAGAGCGTGCCATCAACATCTTAGACTTCGATCCGGGGCAACACGGGATCTGCTCCCCCTCCATCGACACTCTGATCAGGCACCTGCGAGGTCTGATTTTCCGATGCGTTCAAAAGCCCATCTGCTTCTCGTCACTCCTGCAAGTGGCCCCCGCCCCCGTTCAGCATCGCGGAGGAAAAATGCACGTCTCCACTGCGTAGGAATCTGCATTCCGGATTTGTGAAAAATCACAAATCGTCTGCTCAGACTTCAGAATTGCGGGACTTGCCAATGTCCTTTTTGTCACAAAGTGATCGCCAACGACTCGCTCTGGTGTGACAGAGACCAATCCGCACAATGTCCCACGCGCGCGATGCGCGGCAGGAATCACGAAGGATCTGCAATTGATAAAACCTGCGGCTCGCTCCTGAGCCAGATGCCCGAGCTTTCCGGACAAGGTGGCCACTGGAGAATGAGTCCCGGGAAAAAGAGCTGCGTGTTACGGCTTGATCAGTGATTCCACGAACGGATTGATGTCTTTTTTATAGGTGAACGCTTCTTCTTCACCCGGCTCCAGAAGAGAGTCATCAAATCTCTTCGCAAGCTTCCCATCTTTCCCAAAAACGTAGACGGCAGGAATGGAATTCAGTTTCAGATCGTCCAGAACATCTCCGGCTTCGGTGGTGCAGAGATAGTTTCGAAACGCTGCCTTTCGTTCGGTCAGGAATTTCTCGACGCGTTCACGGTAGTACTCGGGCGGTCGCGACTTGATTCCGGCGTAGTCGATGTTGAAACTGACGGCCACCACGTGATCCGGATGAGCTTCCTGGAGTTCGACCAGTCCGGGAAACTCCTGCATACACGGCAAACAGGACGTCGACCAAATGTCAACGATGACCACCTTGCCGGGGTGCTGTTCAACGTAGTTCTGAACATCCTTCCAGGTGCCGGTTTTCAGCGAAACCGTTGCTGCATCGTCAGCCACAGCAAACGTGCTGAGCACGACCAGAAGCATCATCATTCGACCGGGCACAAGGATGGCAGAAATGATTTGAGGAAGCATCGGAATATTGTTCCC
>JAGQPY010000230.1 GCA_020426485.1 Planctomycetaceae bacterium | reverse complement strand
AAACGCAGTCGGCAGCCCTTCATTGCAGGAATCCAGTTACGTGGTGCGAGGAATTGCTGAGAACCGGCCTTCAGAATAACAAATCACGGTGAGAATTCCGCTGAAAAAGAAGGTCCACTGGGAAACGAACGGCACCGTCGAATCTTCCCGAGAAACGTCGTTTCTGCATTAGAACTGGAGAGAGCTGTGCCTGCGACCGCCAACGGGTTTCCTGCTTTTTTTCGTTTTAAACGCAATACCCTTCAATGATTAGCCGCGATGTGTTCGCCGCGGTTTGCGTTCGCTCGTCAGTGCAACAAAACCGGGGCTAACGCCCTGCTGCCGACAGATGGAGATGACTCGCCCGTTGACACGGCGGGGCATTCAATGGCGGTCGCTGGTGGCTGGTTTCCTGTTCTCGGAGGCAGGAAAATGCTGGGGTTTTCGCAAAAAGGCCTCGGGCGGACTGCAGATCCGCTGGTAGACAAATCGCGACGCTGGTAGCCTTCGCGGCAGCGTCAGTTTGATGGTTAAGAGACGACGTTTTCGATGGCCAGTGGTAGCGACTGCGAACTTGGTTTTTGCTCGGTGTTTGACTTCCGGTGCGTCAGTCGAAGTTGCTTTTCTGTGTTTGCCGGGCGATTTTTTGCCGGTTCGGAGTACTGATCGGGCGACGGGTCAGGGAGACTCGACGTTGGAGAGGGGCCGCGGTTTTGACAAATCGTTCTCAGGACCACAATTTGACGGAAGACGTTCTGGTGGGTTTCCGATGGTCGTTGAAAGCTGAAGGCTTTGTGAAAAAGGGGGGCTGACCCTCACCGCTGCCATCCAACGGGCCAGGCCGCTTTATCAGATCGCTTATAAGTGTGGTAACCGGTATCTTTCTGAGCAGGAATTTCTGATGACGATTTCCATGACGGAATACTTTCAGTCCCGAAAGTCGGACCGAAAGAAGGAAACTCGATACATCAATGTCATCAACAAGGACAACTGCACGTCGTGTAACTCCTGCGCGTCGGTGTGTCCGGTTGACTGCATTTATGAAGTCGTCAGCCCGATTCCTTCGGAAAGCTATCACCAGATCGACACCAGCCGGTGCATTGGCTGCCAGATGTGCTATCGGTCGCCTAACGACAGCAGCGAATTCTACCAGTTGACGATCTGCCCGTGGAATGCCATCGACATGCTTCACAATCCCAATGTGAAGCCGGACGACGTATCTGTTCTGCAGCCGTACTATCGCGGCCAATCGACGGATATGCCATGGTCCAAGCTGGAAGAATACGGCTATCAGCTGTTCCTGGACGGCGAAGTCTTTCTGCCGGCCGGTGAAGACGCCCTGCACGATGTCTTTCGCCGCCTTCAGGAAGAAGCGTGGATGTACAGCGAAGAGGACAACATTCGGATTGTTCAGGAAGAAGTGAATTCTGGTGAAGGATTCGTCCATTATTCCGCCACAGAAGCCGGCCGGGATCTGTTGGACGTGATCTTCCGGAACTATCGACGGATCTTCATGGACTGATGCGGTCGCCGAATGGCAAGGCCCCTTCTGTCGTGAACGGTTCCCGCTGCCACATTCGTGGCAAACCCACGAATTGTCACTCAGGGCGCCTTGCTTTACTCACGAAACGCTGAATAATTCGATCAGCGACGTTCATTTCAGGAGCGGAACGCTGCCTCCAATCGTGGTGGGGCCAACCAAACCGGGTCAGGTCGGAAACGAAGCAGCCCTGCGGTCTCGGTTCTCAGGTGCGAGCGGAGGTAGCGTTTCGCTCCTTTTTCATGCGCACCGTGGTTGTCGTGGGCAAGGTTGCGTCTGAGCGACCGCCGAAAATGCGTGCTTTCAGGCTCAATGCGAAATCATGTGCGCGAGCGTAGCGGATCGAACTGATGTAATTCATCCTGAAAGGATGCCGGAGCTGAGCAGGCAGTCGCCGACAGACACACCACCGATGACTGAACGCGATTGAAACTCATGCTCAAGGGATGACAGAATTCACTGTTCCGGTACCCGTTTCAGGGAGCAGTCGCAGCTTCTCATGCGAACTCTGAAACCGTTTCGCGGTGAATCGCAAAGCGCTCTATGACAGTCGTAACGAAGGGATGCCGATGCACTCGCGCACAGGATTTCCCGTTGAACCTGATTCCATCGCCACGACCACTGTCTCCGAAGCGGACGGAATTCAATAGCCGGCGGAAAGATCGCTCGCCGAATCCCCTGCGCCGAAACAGGCTTGCGTGCTGGAAATTCGTACTCGACAAGGTGCCGCGTCACTGACGGAGACTGCTCAGACCCAGAGCACAGCCCTTTCGACGTTCACCTGTTCGGCGCGCCAGTCACAGCTTCGAGACCAAACCCGATTCGCTACGGCGAGCCCTTGGACGTGCGAAACGGTTTCTTGTTCCGGTAGTCCTTCAACACGGCTGTTTCCGCTTCTTTTTGATCAGCTTCCACCAGACCGACAACTTCCTGTTGGTGCTTCGCGGCCATTTCGAAATCATTGTGTTCTGCATATGCAGCGGCCAGAGCTTTCAGATCGCTGGCGACCTTCGACTTGCGCAGGTCACACGCCTTCTGAGCAGCAGCGATCGCCTGAGCACCATTGCGAACGGCGTCGTCCGGGCAAGTTGCCAGCAGCCAGGCTTTGTTTTGCCAGGCCGTGGCATATGTCGGCAGCAGTTCAACGGCTTTGTTGTAGTCGGACAGCGCGTTCCTGAAGTCGCCGGCCAGATAGCGGTTGTAGCCTCGATTGTTGTACGCCATGGGGTCATTCGGCTGAAGCTGAACGATGCGATCAAAGTCCTTGACGGCCGAAGCATGATCGCCTTTCAGGTAGAAGACGAATCCGCGGCTGCCTAATGCGGCCAGATTATCCTGATCCAGTTCCAGCGCCTGAGTGAAATCGGCCACGGCCTTGTCCCAGTCTTCCATGTGGCGATACGCGACTCCTCGCTGGATGTAATGGTCCGGATTTCGGCCGTCGACCTCAAGCACGCCGTTGCAGACTTCAATCGCCTTGTCGTATTCCTTCTGTGCGATGTAGGCAGAAGTCAGGTTTCGGTAGGCAGAATGCATGGACGGATCAATATGAGTGGCCTTCACATAATCGGCGATGGCCAGATCAATTTTCCCAACGGACGAATGGAAGACACCACGATTGACGAACAGGCGAGCCTGCTTGCCATCGCTGACATCAATAGCTTTGGTTGCGTCCTCAATCGCTTTTTCGAAATCACCACGGGCAGCCCAGACATTCGCGCGAGCCGAATGCAGGCGAGTTTCTTTGGGTTCTTTTTCGATCAGACGATCCAGCACACCGATGGCTTCTTCCAGACCGGCCACCTGATTCCGGTCGATTGGAATGGCTTTGCCTTCCGGATCTGTCAATGTCAGTTGACCATTCCCGGACTCTGCCGCGTCAATCAGATCTCCGGCCTGAGCAAGCAGACGCTCGCCGGACTTGATGTCCTTCCGGGCGATGAACTGCGGCGCGTTCTGAGCGAAAAGATTTGACTGGCAAACACAGACCAGCGTCAACGAAGCCAGAAGAAACAAAAGTCGGGAGTTGAGCCGTTGGATCATGGGTATTGCAAAGATTCCGGGTAACCGATGAAAGTTGAACGATGAAAGCGCGGAGACGGAACGGGCGACCGCGGGAAGGCCAACTCATTGACCCGATGGGGCATTCTCGTGCCACCCATCCGCCACGCGTTGTGAAAGCATATCATGGAAAACAAAAAGGCGGATCTCAGTTACCTGAGAATCCGCCTCCATGACTTAATCTGAGTTCGGTGTCGCAGTTTACGTCGACAGTATGACTGCGACACCGTTCTTTTCTACAGCTGAACGTTAGTTGCAGCCGCAGCTTCCGCATGATCCGCCGCAGCTGCTTGCACAGCCACCACAGGATGATCCACAGCCGGTGCTGCAACCGCTGTTACAACCACCGCAGCTGCTGCAACCTGGTCGGTAGACCTGACGGCTAACAGTCTGAGGAACCATCTGGCAGACCTGAACCTGAACTTCTCGCTGCTCCTGTCGCTGTACGCAGACGGTGTAGGTGTAAGGAACTTCTTCCTGAACCTGTCGGGCAACCTTGATCGTTCGTGTTCGAACTTCAGGCTTCTGAACACAAACAGTGTAGGTGTAAGGAACTTCTTCCTGAACCTGTCGGCTGACGCAGACAGTTCGGGTACGCTGTTCCTGACGGTGCTTGGTCACACAGTAGGTGTAAGGAACCTGCTCCTGAACGCTTTCGTAAGCGGTGTAAGGAACCTGCTCCTGAACCATGTTGGACACCCAGCGTCGAGTGGTCTGAGGCTGGCAGCATGATCCGCAGCTGCTTCCGCATCCGCCGCAGGATCCGCAACCGCCACAGCTGGATGCACATCCGCCGCAGCTGCTTCCGCATCCGCCGCCACATGATCCACAGCTGCTTCCGCAGGATCCACAAGATGATCCGCAGCCAGTGCTGCAACCCGTGCAGACTTCTTCCCAGTGACCCTGATCACGGCAAACCGTGCGGAACTTCTGAACCGGTACCTGACGGCAAACGGTGCGGGTTCCGGTCACTTCTTCCTGGTAGGGAACACAAACCGTGTAAGGAACTTCTTTCTGCTCCTGAACGGTTCGGCAAACAGTGCGAGTACCAGTCATTTCTTCCTGGTAAGGAACACAAACCGTGTAAGGAACTTCTTTCGTTTCGCAGATGGTTTTGCAAACCGTTCGCGTACCGGTCATTTCTTCCTGGTAAGGAACACAAACCGTGTAAGGAACTTCCTTCTGCTCCTGAACGGTTCGGCAGACAGTGCGAGTACCCTGTCGCTCTTCCTGAACAGAAACGTGGACGGTGTATTCCTGAACCTGATCTTCGTAGACGGTCCTGCAAACCGTACGAGTACCCTGTCGCTGTTCCTGAACCGGAACGTTCACAGTGATGGTCTTTGTCTCAGTGACCATCTGAGGAACCATGACAGTTTCTTCAATGGTTTCCCAGGTACCGCAGCTCTGCTGACAGCCACCACAGCTGGATCCGCAGCTGCCACAGGAATCACCACAACCACCGCACTCACTCACACTACCACAGCCACCGCAGCTTGATTCGCAGCCACCGCAAGATGACTCAACATTGCAGCCACCACAGAACTGAACACAGCCGCATGTTGCCCGGCATCGCAGCTTGTGCTTTCCAGCTTCCGCGTCTGCCCCCAACAAACTGACAGCTACGCATACTGCCGAAACCAACACACTTCGCATTGAAACACTCCTGAAAATATTAGGTTTAGTTGCCATGGCCCTGCTTTGTTAAGCTGCGTGTTATAGGGTGGTTGGTATGGTAATGATAGGTTGCCCTCAAAGAATTCAAGAATTTTTCGGTATTCGCATGGGAGCCAGACCGGAGATGGTTTGATCGTTCTAAGGACTCAGCGGCTTTCCGGCGTTTCGCGGTAGCTCAGACGAACAATTCAGATTCTAACGAGGCCGGGTCTCGGACCAATTCGAGCTACCGCTCGGAAACGCTCCCGTTGGTCGCTATGCAATCTTGACTCAACGGAAACAAGTTTTCTGCAATAAGCGTAGCTATTCAAAGGTTTCACAACGTTTGACTGAGCACGGATGACTCTGAAGAATCTGAATGAGTTGAGAAAAAAGCCCTTCGCGAGCTACCCGATGGTGCCTGTGAGCGGCGACTCCTGACAGAACGGAAACCAGGTTGGGGATCGACACGGCGTTTTAGACGCCTTGGGACCGGTTTTTTCCTGTTCGACGTAGGTAAGTCGTGGTTTCTTGGGTGATGCGGTGCAAGTCTTTGCTATCGTGGATCTTATGTCACGAAGATGTCCGTGAATGAGTTCCGGATGGCTTTGATTTTTCGTCGCAAAGTGGACCGAAACGCCGTTTGGTGCGATTCACGACACCGGTTGCGAAGGTTGGAACAGGAGCGTCTGAATTTTAAAACGTGGCAGACTTTTGCTCTTTGGAGAATGATTTCACAGGGGACCATGACGTTTTGTCTTCAGTTTCAGTAGACGTTGTCTAAGTACGCAGGTAATGAGTCTTGTCGTCGAAATCGTTCGTCAGCTTCTTGTGCTGCCACCGGCTTGACCGCAACTGAATTGTTTGTTCGATTTCGTTTGGGCTCTGGATTTCCAGTATCCCGCGCTGAAAAGCAATCACCTATGCAACAAAAACGAATTGTCGTCGCCATCTGTCAGGCTCAGGGACGTCATCCGGACCGTCGTCGGCTTGAAGCGGACATCATGTCGTATTTTCTGGACGGCGAAGATCACACGCTGACCGAAAGCGCGGCTGCAGAAGGTCCGACCGGTAAGCTTGCCGGGAGCGACATTCATGTCACGCTGCTGCCTCATCTGTACGACATGACGCGAGACCACTCCGGGATGGAGTTTCTGCGGACGGTTCCCGGCCCCATCATTGTGATGGGATGGCTCTACGAACGAGCCATCCGCTGGACGCTCGATCGGGCCGGAGTCCATGGTCAGGTCGGAGAAACGCTTCTGAAGTACGCACAGGAAGAGGACGAAGACGCCGCCGACGAGGTTCACGAACCGCGGGGAATCGGTAGTGTGGACGTTCCCAATCGGATGATCTACTGCCTTGATCTGCGGGCATCTGAGAGTGCCGAGGACTTTATTCAGGAACTGCGGCGAATCATTGATGATGTTCGTTCAGCAGCTTTGGAGCCTCAATTCGATCTGATGGACTTCATCAAAGGGCGTCCGTCGGCTCGCCAGCTGGAACGCTACCTGAATCCCCAACGACAACTGCATGCACGGGAAGCATTTGATGCCGGGGCTGCAGATCCCACGGTTCGTGAAGCCCTGCCGGAAGATACTCGACGCCGATGGTACCCTGTCATCGATTACAGCCGTTGTACGAACTGCATGGAGTGCATCGACTTTTGTCTGTTTGGTGTTTACGGCGTCGATGCTCTGGATCGGATTCTTGTGGAAGAGCAGGACAATTGTAAAAAGGGGTGTCCTGCCTGTAGTCGAGTTTGTCCCGAGAACGCCATCATTTTTCCTCACCACAAATCGCCGGCGATTGCTGGCGCCGATGGGGAGGTCGGTGGAATCAAGATCGACCTGTCACGTCTGTTTGGCGGTGACGACGGAGCGTCTGCTCTGGAAACGGCGGTGCTGGAACGCGATCGAGAGTTGATTCTGGCGGGGCGTGATGCTGTTGGAATGTCGGTCGGCATTAAATCAAGGCAACCGGACGAACTCGATGACTTGATGAATGCTCTGGATTCGTTGGAGTTTTGAAGAACCTGACACGACCGAAACAAACCCCGATCTCGACCAGCATTTCCCCGACCAGCATATCAAGGGGTTCCTGTTCCACTCCGGGATCCGGTCTCGGTTTTTTGATTGGTTCAGCCTGGTGATCTCCGGAAGACACCGCGGGGCGGGTTCAGGTCAGGTTCGGGATCGGGCGATGGATTCACCAACGCAATAAAGGTCAGCGAAACCGCTGACCTTTATTGATATCGTGTCGGGAATACCGGAACGATCAACCGTCTTTTTTTCCGGGATCAGAACCTCCGGACTCCCGTTTGATGGCGTCATAGACTTCCTGGCGATGAACAGTCACGTCTTTCGGTGCATCGATCCCTATACGCACCTTGTCGCCGCGAACCTCGACGATGGTGATGCGGATCGAGTCACCGATCACGATTGTTTCATCGCGTTGTCGCGATAGGACCAGCATTGGAATTCTCCTCCCTGTATTGATTCGACGGACAGTGTTTCAATCTGCAACCTGCCGATCCCCGCAGTGAAAATAAGAACAACGTGTTTCAGTTGCCGGGTCGTTATGTTTTCCCAAATAGAAAGTCACGGGTGCGTGAATCAGATCATCGACGGTGTCAACACCTGATGCGATGATAAAAACAAACAAACACGTTGACTTCACAAGCTGTTGGGTAGTTCAACGACAATAACGAATACGCCGATTATGGGGATTGTATCGCCGCTTCCGTTCAGAACATTCCGAACGTTTACAGCATTGCAGCATGCAGCGACCGGCGGGCGGTTTTCGGGTTTCGTGTCCGCCAAGTGCCGAGATTCTGCTGCTCACACCGGGCGTCAGATTCCGGGGGATTGTTCCCAGGCAACCTGCTGACTGACAAATTGAGCTGCCTGCAACAGGTTGGCTTCGGCGAAGGTTGGTCCCTGCAGCTGGATGCCGATCGGGAGGCCCGCTGACGTCAGGCCGCAGGGAACGGAGATGCCGGGAATGCCTGCCAGGTTTGCTCCCAGAGTGAAGATGTCGCTCAGATACATTTCCAGCGGATCATTCATCTTTTCGCCCAGGCGGAAAGCGGGGCCAGTAGTGACCGGGCCGACGATCACGTCCACCTCGGCGAATGCATTGTCGAAGTCTTCACGAATGCGGCGGCGAACTTTGAGTGCTCGCAGGTAGTATGCATCGTAGTATCCCGCCGACAGAGCATAAGTGCCCAGCATGATGCGGCGTTTGACTTCCGCACCGAACCCTTCCCCGCGGCTCATGCAATAGAGATCCACCAGCGAGTGCGACTTCTCGTCGAAGTTTGGCGAACGATAGCCGTAGTGGATTCCG
>JAGQPY010000022.1 GCA_020426485.1 Planctomycetaceae bacterium | reverse complement strand
CCGTGTGTCGCCCCATGACTTCCAGCACCATGATGCGATCATGACTGGCGGCCGTGGTGTGCAGTCGGTCCATGGCATCCGTCGCACACGCCACCGCACTGTCGAACCCGAAGGTGAAAGCCGTGGCCGACAAATCGTTGTCGATGGTCTTGGGAACGCCGACCACCGGAATGCCGAATTCATGAAACTGCTGAGCAACCGCCAGAGAACCATCGCCGCCGATACAAATCAGCCCCGCAAGGCTCAACTGGTCGCAGGTCTTTTCCACACCGCACAGCAGTTCGGGATCAAGATCCAGACGATCTTCCACACCCACTCGAGCCGCAAAGCGACCTTTGTTGGTGGAACCCAGAATCGTGCCGCCGCGATTAATGATGCCGGCCGTGTTTTTGGTATCCAGCGGAATGTAGCTGACCGGATCCACCAGACCTTCATAGCCGCGACGAAACCCGACCACATCGCAACCCAGCCGCGATGCCGACTTCACCACGCCGCGGATCACCGCATTCAGCCCCGGACAATCCCCGCCCGACGTCAAAACACCAATTCGCTTGCCTCGTGCCACAACCGCCTCCGATCCACATTCCGGACGACCGCCGAAACGGATCTTCCCGATGAACTGTTACAGAGGTCTGCTCCCACTGGATTCCCATCCCTCGGCCCGGACATCTAAGCAGACGCCGTACCAAAGCCCCCGCGCGCAGCACGCCTCGCGCAGAACGCCGCAAAACACGGGAAAAACGGGACATCGATCGGGCAACGTCGCAAAAACCGCCGCAGCAGCGATCAACGCCGCCACCAAAGCTGCTCACGAAGCAGGCAGCATTCCTGAAATTCTCAGCACCCACGCCGTCCCGTCGCGCGCTGAATTTCACACCAAGCCGCGAACTCAGGCGCACCGATCCCCATGGCCCGACCACCGAAATACGCCGGACGACGCAATGAGTCCTGTGAAGGCACGAAGGGGAGGATTCGTGACCTCGTCCACTGCGCAGGACTTTCGAACGCGGATCGAAGGCCGTCTCTTTGATGGCTTAACGTTACTTCAGATGCTGGCGGAAAAACGTGTCCATGTCGGCCACCATGTCGTTGAACCAGGGAAGCTGGTTCCAGCAGCCGTGTTTGCCGTCGGCGTACACTTTGCGGTCCGCAAAGACTCCGACTTCCTTCAAGCGATCAATCGACGGCTGGCAGGATTCCGGCCGATCGTGTTCTCCGTACTGAAACAGCATCGGCGGAGTTTCGGCACTGATCTTTTCGTACGCATCGCACAAATGATACAGCGACGCCTTCTCGTCCACGTCGCCTCGCAGCCACTGAACAGAATTCGATTTACTGCGATCACTCTTCGATCGCTCGGCAACACTGCCGCTCGCGATCTGCATGGGACCAGCCATCACGATGGCGGCCTGCAGACGAGACGACTGATCAGCATGGCCGCCGTCTCCCTGAAGATCTTTCACCTTCCAACCGGTCGCCATCAGGCCAACCAGATGACCGCCCGCCGAACCACCCACGGCTCCAATACGATCGGGATCAATCTTCAGGTCCGCCGCGTGTGCTCGCAGATATCGAGTCGCCGCGTTGCAGTCATGAATGCCGCCCGGAAACGCGGCTTCGCCCGCCAGACGATACTCAATGGCCATCGCCACATAGCCGCGCCGAGCCAGCTCGATCGCGAGCGCTCGAAACTTGCTCTTGTCACCATTCAGCCAGCCTCCACCATGCACCACAATCACTGCAGCAAACGGCCCGTTGCCCTGCGGCTGAAAGATGTCCGCCAGAACCTTGCGGTGACCAAACTGAGCGTAAACCACATCCAGTTGATGCGGCATTCCATCGGGAATGGTGGTCGACGGAGGACCAGTGGGACGATCATTCTTTGCCTGATCCTGAGCCGGTTCCGGTGGCCGACCGGAGATCTTCATCTTCTGACGATACAGGCCTCCAAAACCCGTGATGTACAGGCTTCGCAGATCCGAATCCCCGAAAGTGCAGTTGATCGGACGAGTAGGACAGGCGATGCGATCCAGAAGTTTGCCTTCCGGATTCCAAATCCACACGTCCGTGGCCCCTGCACAGTAAACATTGCCCGCTCGATCAATTGTCATTCCATCTGCACCCAGAGCTTCCCCGTCATCCATGAAGGCGAATTCACGAGCGTTCTCAGCCTTGCCGGGAGAAGTCAGATCCAGAGCAATAATCTTCTTCGGTTTGTAAGCCGCTACGTACAGAGTCTTGTGATCGGGCGACATGGTGATGCCATTGGGCGAAATCACTTCCGTTGTCGCCACCGACTGCTGACCATCGGGACTGACATAGATGACTTTGTTCTGCCCCGTCAGCGTGTAATAGATTCCGCCGCTGTGATCAATGACCAGATCGTTGGGACGACGCTTCGCCGGATCGGCTTCGTCACAGTCCGCCACCAGAGTCGCCGGCTGTCCGAAGGCAGAACGCTCGAAGTATTCAATCTTTCCCTGACCATTGTTGGAAACATACAGCCGACCAAACCCATAAAACGACGCGCTGTAACGATGGTCGCCCTGCACCACCGTTGACCACTTATTGCCGTTGGGAGCAAATCGACGAATCACCTGACCTTTGACATCCGGAACATACAACGCCGACTGCCCGTCCCATGCCGGACCATCCGCCAGACCAAATTCGTCACTGATCAACTGCAGTTCGGACGAACGATCCACAGGAGAATCCGCTTCCTGAGCTTCCGCCGACACCACCACCATCAGCACAGCAAACAACATTCGTCCGCACACTCGTTCGTTCCGCATAAAACATTCCCGCCTGTAAACGCCCCGCTGTTGCTCCGAACCTGACCAGGCACCTCCGCCGGGAATCGTTTCCCCCAGACACCCGCCCCGCGCCTCGATCGACATGATCAGCCACCAAACATCACCCTTCCCCCGCGCCCGCAGGCTTCTGCCGGGGACATAGCTCGCCCGACGGCGCGTCCGGCTTTGACCGGCCATCAACAGGCATCAGAGTGAATGATTCACAGGAAATCAACGCAACAGGCCGAAGCACCACGCAAACGTGACACTTCGGCCTGTTCATCACACACCTGCGAGTTGACGAAGACTGAGGGGAACTCCATCAACATCGAAGGCCCGGCTTGTGCTTCCCTGTAACCTGCTTTCCTGCGGTATTCCAACAACCAACCATCTGTGAGAATCACGCCCTTATAACCAGCAAGCAACCTTCAAAAAACCATGACCGCAGACTTTCTGAGCCCGCTCAGCCGACAGATCGAAGCGGACATCGGATTTGTCACCCAAAACCTCCAGCTTTAACAAATCGCAATCGGTCCTGCTGTCAACGGGCGGAATGTTGTCTCCCTCTTTCAGCTCCTGAGAACCCTCGCTGAATTCCGTCGTCCCTTTTGCCTGAACCACGGCGCATCTCTTGTGTTGCCCCAAAAATGCTCTACGATCGTCGACTGCTGCCTCCAACGACTTCCCTTGTCGGCGAACGGCCCCGTGGTCATATCCACCCATGCCGTTCTTCCCAACGGAATTCGCCCTCATCCGAGAGTGGCGGAATTGGCAGACGCGCTGGATTTAGGATCCTGTGCCGGTAACGGCGTGGGGGTTCGACTCCCCCCTCTCGGACTAAACAAAAGACTCGATTCCTCCGGCAGGAATCGAGTCTTTTTTGTTCAGGCCTTCACTTAATCGCCGGGAGGCTCGCAGAATTCACGCCGCAATTCCGTCCAGCCACATCTGCCCGAAGAACTGAACGCGATGCGTTCGCTCCGGACGCGAACAGGCTGACGTATCTGGCGCGGAATCCAGCAGAATTGCGATACCTGGAACACTTGCCGGAACGTCGGAACCGACCATCGCCGGCCCCGACTCCACAGACTGCGCTAACCCATGTTGATCTCGAATCCCTTGCGGTTCTCACGGGAGAGGAAAGAATTGGCCTGAGCATCGCCGATGACTTCACGCTTGACCGGATCCCAGCGAAGTTCTCTCCCCAAACGCATCGCAATGTTGCTCAAGTGACAGATCTCCAGCATTCGGTTGTGAGACCAGACGTCAGAAATCGGCTGTTTGCGAGACTTCATGGCTTCCGTAAAGTTGGCTGTGTGGTTGGCACTGACGGGTCCGCCATAGACCTCTTCAATGGCCCCCTCCGGCAATGGATTGCTGGCCAGATCTTCAACCGGCTTGCCTGCAATCTTGCCTCGATTGACGAAGAACCGGCCTTCAGTACCCTCGAACAGAATCCCGTTGTCACCTTCGCTGGTGATGATCATCTCGACATCGTTCGGCATATCGACCTGAATGCGGAAACTTGTCGCGGCATTGTACTGGTCTGCGACAACCGGATTTCCGTCCTTGTATTCCACGGGCAGTTTGTATTCCAGCGGAACGATTCTACTGGGGCCTGTGTCGGTCGCTCCCAGCGCCCAGCAGGCAATATCCACATGGTGCGCGCCCCAGTCCGTCAGCTTTCCACCGCTGTATTCATGCCAGTTGCGGAAGGAATAGTGACAATTGCTGAACAACGGAACGCCACCACCGTAACCTTCCCGCAGCTCCGGCAAAGCTCGGTAGTCGACTTTTGGAGCAGGACCAAGCCACATCTCCCAATCGAGCCCTTCGGGCACAGGAGCAACCGGAATCACAGGGGAAGATTCCATGCCGTTGATGCCACAAGTAACCTTCTTCACAGTCCCGATCCGACCAGCGCGAATCAGAGCAATGGCCTGCAGAAATCGCTGATCCGATTCCGTTCGCTGCATCGTGCCCACCTGAAACACGCGCCCCGTCTGCTTCACGATCTTTTCGATCAGTTTCCCTTCATCAATGGTGAGCGTCAGTGGCTTTTCGCAGTAGACGTCCTTGCCCGCCAGCATCGCTTCTACGGCAATCTTGGTGTGCCAGTGGTCCGGAGTCGCAATCATCACCGCATCAATGTCTTTTCGATCCAGAACTTTGCGATAATCACTGTAGGCGTCCGGCTTCTTCTTCTGAGCCTTCTCGGTCTTCTCGACATTTGTTCCCAGCACGTTTGAATCGACGTCAGCCAGAGCCGCAAAGTCGGCAAAGCGGAACGATTTACTGGTGATCGCCCACCCCTGATTCCTTAGTCCGATCGTGGCAAACACCGGCCGATCATTCGCGGTCAGGTATCCATGGGCTCGCCCGGTCGATGTGCAGAACACTGCGGCCGTGCCGACAGCCATGCTCTGAAGAAAACCGCGACGTGAAGTATTGGCAGAATTGATCATCAGACTTCATTCCTCAGCAAGACAATTGTTGAAATTCGGGGAGCGGCGAGAACTCGTACCATGCTCCCGGATGTAAGCACCCTGCAACCAAGATTTGCAGCCGTAGAAACTGCTGTGAATCCGGAACAGCGACGGCTGCGTTCCTCGGCGTTCCGGAAAACGTCTTCACCGGCTTTGCGGAGAAAACGACTTCAACACCCCATATCTGTCGACGGAAATGCCGACGCCCGACCCCGTGAACTACAGCTGAACAGTCTAAGTGATGTCCAACACACCGGCCACTGTCCATCACTTACGGCATCGGTACCGCACTCCACAAAGCCAGATTTCTGAACTGCGCGCCTTCTCCTCGGGCGACCATTCCCACGCGACCTTTCCGATCCAGAAATCGTTCGTGGGTGGCTTCGATCACGTGATTATCAATACGAGCAAGCCAGCGGTTACCACAGACTTCAATCACAATTCGATGCCAGACATCGGGCTTGATGTCCACAGATATGCGTTTCAGTTCTTCTCGACGCGTTTCCTTCGCAATCCCGCTCATCTTCTGAATCCAAACAGCCTGAGGCGTGATTACCACTCGACCCAGATGATGGTTTGGCTGATTCGTATCACGACAGACAAAACCAACCTGCGGAGATGTTCCCAGCCTGAATTCACCCGTCAGTACCAGATCACCAAGATCCGCGATGTACTCACAGACAGCTTCGTGCCCATTGGGCCGACGTTCGCTGGGCCCTTCCTGTTTGGCGAACGCCGCTCCGTCCAAGATACTCCATTCTCCAATTCCGCCGCGCCAGCCATCGGTTCCGCCCTGCCCCTTCCGAACAAAAGACGCCTCACGATCAAATCGCTCGGCGGAAATCAGCTTGTCGACACGGCACAGCTGAGTCACCGGCGGGACCGGCTCTCTGTCCCCGGCCTGAACAACAATCGCAGCAAGAAGAATTCCTGAAAGCACACAACCAATTCTCATAGATCAATCCCCCGTCACAGAGTGCCGCGCGGCGTTGTCGCATTTCGGTCGGCGACCGGTCAGTTCTCCGGGCACCCGACCCGAGACCTGTTCGTCATCATAACAATCCGCGTTGGTCCACTGACAGCAGATTCAACAACAACAGACAAATCCGTTGTCCCCGAGCCTGACACACGGAATCAGAATTCACTGAGCTCGAAATCACGTTTGCACCTGACACGATCGCCGGTGATACTTCGCCAATCCATTGCAGCCGGTTCTCAATTTAAACCGGGTGAAGTGAACCCGAATGACAAACGGCACACCCGGATTTCGATGGCTGACCGAACCAGACAAACCTTCGCTGTCAATCATCGACAGCAAACAAGCACCGCTTACTTCTCGTGAATTCGATGTCCATGTTGCAGTCACTGAAAAATCACCTGCTGTTCCTGCGTCAGTTCCGGGAACGTTTTGAAACAACAGGTGCGATCGCTCCCAGCAGCCGGTTCCTGGCGAAATCCATGACGCGGTATCTCAGTAAACGAGGAGAAGATTCGGTTCGAGTTCTGGAGATCGGCCCGGGAACCGGCCCTGTGACGTCTCGCATTGTCGGACATCTCCGAACCGGTGATCACTTCGATCTGGTCGAACTGAATGAGTCATTCGTAACCCTGCTGAATGATCGCTTTCAGAAGGAGTCCGCCTGGCGGCAGGCCGCTCCTTTTTCAGAAATCCACCAACTGCCGGTGCAGGACTTTCAACCGGATGAGAAGTACGACTTTGTGATCTCCGGGTTGCCATTGAACAACTTTCCGGCCGACCTTGTTGATGCAATCTCATCAAAGTACTTCGAACTGCTGAAACCCGGTGGCGTACTGAGCTACTTCGAATACATGTACGTGCGCCCCATCCGGAAGGTAATCACGCGCGGACCCGAGAAGGCTCGGATCTGCCGAATCGATGACACAATGCAACAGCACTGCAGTCGACACCGAATCCGACGCGACAACATCTGGATGAACATTCCACCGGCCTGGGTTCAACACCTGCAGCAACCGGAACAGGCCTGACGAAAACCGGCCACCGTTCTGTCCGTGTGGCAAAGATGGCTAGTGTCACACCCCGAATGGCGCGAAGTCCAGAGTCGCAAAGTAGTCATCATAAGTTTCAGCACGGCGTATCAGCTGAACATCACCGCTCGGCTTCAGCAGCAGCTCCGCGCTCCGCAGCTTTCCGTTGTACTGAAATCCCATGGCGTGGCCATGAGCCCCCGCGTCGTGAATGACAAGGAGGTCGCCTTCGTCCACCTGGGGCAGTGATCGATTTATAGCGAACTTATCGTTGTTTTCGCACAACGATCCCACCACGTCGGCAACGTGATCGTGGGGCAGACTTTCCTTACCCAGCACAGAAATGTGATGGTACGCGCCATACATTCCGGGGCGCATGAGATTCGCCATGCACGCATCAACCCCAACATAGTCACGATAAATGTGCTTGTGATGAATGCATTTCGTGACCAGATAACCATGAGGCCCGGTGATCATTCGGCCGTTTTCCATCACAACTCGCAATGGGTCCAGCCCGGTCGGCACAATCATCGACTGATAGAGTTCCTGAATGCTGCGGCCAACAGCTGCCAGATCAACCGGTTGTTGTTCGGGGCGATAGGGAATTCCGATCCCACCGCCCAGGTTGACAAATTCGATGCGAACGCCCGTGTCTTCAAGAATTCGCACGGCCAGATCGAACAACATGCGAGCTGTCTCAACAAAGAAACTTCCATCAAGCTCGTTGGACGCCACCATCGTGTGCAGGCCAAACCGCTTCACGCCGCGTTTCTGCAGCTCACGATAACCTTCGAACAATTGTGCTTCTGTGAATCCGTATTTGGCCTCTTCAGGCTTACCGATAATTACATTCCCCTGTCGAGCCGGTCCGGGGTTGTATCGAAAACAGACGAGTTCCGGCAGACCGATGGAAGAGTCGACATAATCAATGTGGCTGATGTCATCCAGATTCAGAATCGCACCAAGTTCCTTGGCAGCCTGAAACTCATACACCGGAGTGTTATTCGAAGTGAACATGATATCCTCACCCCGAAAGCCGACTTTCCTGCTGAGAATCAACTCCGCATGACTCGAACAGTCAGCCCCCAGTCCCTCGCTGCGAACGATGTCCAGAATATACGGATTGGGAAGCGCTTTGACGGCGAAGTAATTTCGGAATCCGGAGCACCACGAAAAGGCGGAATTGAGTGCCTTGCAGGTCTGGCGGATTCCTGCCTCGTCGTAGACGTAAAATGGTGTCGGATACCGCTCTGATATCTCGCGGATCGTGTCGAGCCGGAAGGGGAGTGACTTGGACGTGGGCATGGTCAATTTCAGCTGGATTTGGAAAAGACAGATCAAAACAGCGAGAAGCAGCCAGAGTCGGGCCGATCCTGAAGTGACGAATTAGCCGCAGTTTGGTTTGGGTTTTCACTGAATTCAACTGGCTCCGGCGGCGGATTCTTCAGATACTCACCCACGAGAGCAACCACCGAAACCCAGTGAGTCCACCGCACTGTCCTAACGCGGCCTCGACGATCCGCAAAATGGACGGAATCCTTAAACGCTGACTCATTGCCTTCGAATGAAGCTCTTGAAAATCCGAATTCGCCTGCCCGGCGACCAACCCGGAAAAGACCGCAGTGCCGTCAGGAGTTCTGGACTTCAAAGGTCGCTTTCATCACGATGTAAGAGGCCCCCACGAAATCGAGACAGGCACCCTTCACGATGGGTGGTTCACGATACGGGAGCCCGTCTCGGTTTTGTAAGCGGCTCTCATGCAATCTGCCGGAAATCGCCCCCTTTTGACATAGTCAATCAGAGACACAATGAAGCAACTCAAAATCAGCCGACAGCTCCCGGAAACGCCCGGCAGTCGTTGTTTTGAAACGGGCTCGGCGCCGTTGTTCCGGATGAGACGCATGATTCAAAGGCTGATCCGCTGCGTCTCGTTAATTCTGCCATCGCTGCACGGCCGACGAATCATCAGTACATCGGGAATGCTGTTCCTGATCGCACTTGTGTCCACGGGAATGATTTCTCACGCTGTCGGCCAGTCCACAAACCCTGCGTCTGAAAGCGACGACCTTTTTCTGTTTCGTCCTGACACCCCTTCTCGACAGGTCCGCGGAGCAATCCTTGCGCAACGACTGGATCGTCCGGGGCTTGCAGCAGGCTACCTGACCGACCTGCTGAATTCGCAACCGTCGTCGGAGCAGTTGCTGGCCCTCCGACGCGAATTCGGCATTGGACAATTTGTCCGACTCAGCGCGATTAAGGAACTTCAGCCTGTCGCGGGAGAGCTGCTGTCGGCCATCAACGACGCAACAAAGCAAAATCAACCGGATGAGTCACAGGTGATGACTCTGATCAGCGAACTGGGGCAGTCGCCAAAACGCACGACTGACGCCGCACTGCAGATTCTTGCTGCTGGTGACAATGCCATCGGACCTCTGGTGATGGCGGATGCGAGCACAGAGTCCGGCAGGATCGCTCAGGAGATCCTGAAGAGGAATGCCCGGCGATTCCGATCGGGACTCGTTGAGATGCTGCCCGACTCTGATCCGGCCACTCAAACTCGAATCGTTGAGTTGCTCAGCCAGACGGCAGACACCGAAATCGCGTTGGATCTGATTCCTTACCAGTTTTCCGAAAACGCTGAACTGGCCGCAGCTGCAACCACAGCAGTCCAGCGACTGAACAGTAACACCCAGTCGGCCGGTTCAAAAAAGGATGCTGTCCGCCTTTTGCTCGCAAGAGTGGATGAACTGCTTTCCACAGCTCGATCATCAGACACTTCAAATCAAAACGCTGACGAGTCAGTTCAAACCGATGCTGCAACGAGGCAACTGCAGAGGGCTGCCGCGTTGGCCAGAGCTGCCGTTCTGCTCGCTCCGGAAGATACCAACGCACTGGCAGCTCAGATTGTTTCAGAAACCGCCGAACAGACCACCCCATTTCGGTGGCCGGAGAATCTGGGCACAACAACGGCCGAAAACAACACGATCCCGTCAGAAGCCCATACACAGGCTCTGCGACTTGCACTGCACCTGAATCAGACCGATGCAATCTGTGGCCTGCTCTCGCGCAATGTGGCCGGGAATGCTCTGCAAGACAATGCTGAACTGCTGAGAACCTGCCTGACACATTCTGACTGCAGAGTCCGTCTGCTGGCCGCAGGGCATGCCGCGACAGCAGAAATCAAGCACTTGGTTCGAACTTCGATCCTGAACACTGTCCACGGAGCGGTGAAGCCGGAAGCGGTTGTGATTGACTCCAGAAAGAACGCTGCTGCCGGTACGGCCGCTGAATTGTCCGATCTTGGCTACACGGGACAGGCCACAGTGACCGGGAAAGCAGGATTCGATGCAGCTTCCGAACAACTGTGCTGTGAACTGATTCTGGTTCACGCAAACTGTCTGCACTGGTCGCTGTCGGAAACAGTCGCAAATCTAAGGAAAGACTTTCGAACTCAGGCCGTTCCGATTGTGATTTACGGGACAAAAACCGATTCAGTCAGTACGCAGCACATCCGAACAAATTATCCTCAGATGTGGTTCGTGGAGGAACCCGTTTCAGCCGCCACTCTTCCGGGCATCATGAAACTGGAAGGGATGCCGGCTGCGCGACTCACCAATGAGGACCGCATTCGGATGATTGCGTACAGCCGAACTCTGCTGAATTCCATCGAAGGCCCGTAACGCCCAAACCCACGTTCCGGCATCGGAGGGCGTGGTTACAACGCTCAGACTGTCCGCTGGCCACTCAGAAATCCGGCCGCTCAGCGGCGACCGGAGAGCAGAACGAACGCGATGGCAATCACAAAGGTTGCTCCGATACAATACTCGTGCGGCTCAAGATCCACGACCTCGTTACGCAGCAGTTGTTTCAGCTGGACGGTCCAGAGAACGAAGGCAGATTGAATCTTTAGCCACATGACTGCACCGATGTTTCTTTCCGGGGCGACCGTGCAGAATGAATCGAGCTCAGACGAAGAGGCCCTAACAAAACCCGGACCGGCTCCCGCGACGGGGCGTCAACCCAGTGAAATACCTGTCGGGAAGGGTGCCTGTCCCGGTTTTGTCAGAGGTTCCATGATGAGCACGACCTGTTACTGTCGTTGTTAGAGGCCATCTGAAAAAGGGGGCTGACCCTTTGATTGTCCGGAGAGGGACAGACCCCTTTTTCAGATAGACTCTAGTGTCCGATAAGGCCGGATCTGATTTTGATTGAGAGACCAAGAGGCGATGGGTTGATGCAAACGAAAACTTCGCCGATACACCATCAGCTACCGTAAATTCAAGACCAGCACCGATTCCGGACACAGTGCGAATTGCATGAAGTGCCCGCAGCCCGGTACCACACTGTAAAGGTGTCTCACAGAATTTCATTTCGGAACGCGCATTCGCCGGTTCATGAACGAAAGGGAGCCAAGCCGTTGAGTCTGTAACGATTGCAACGATTGAATGGCGAGTCTCCGCTACATACGGGACTTCCGCCATGCGGAATGATCTGCTGGGCGCGGCGACCGAAAAGCCATGCCTTCAGGGAAGATCAAGCGGAAAAGGGCGTTCTCGCGTGCGACCTCCGGCAGTCACAAACACAGTGAAGTCGTCAGCATCAGGAGACGATCAGGTACCGCAGTCAGCGGATACAACCTGACTGTCGGTAACGGCCAGATTGTCGCGATGAATCACTTCACTGTACGGCACATGCCCCAGCAGTTCCGGAATCCGATCGGATTTCTGCCCGGCGATCATGCGGATTTCCTCGGCCCCATAATTCACAAGGCCTCGTCCGATCACGCGGCCGGAGAGATTCTGCAGTTCCACGGAAGCCCCCTGGTCGAACTGACCGCAAACTTCACGAATGCCGACAGCCAGCAGCGACCGACCCTGCTGAACAACGGCGCGGCAGGCACCATCATCCAGGACAAGCTGACCTTCCGGGCGAGTCGCGTAGCCAATCCACTTCTTCCATGCAGGAACCGTTGTGCCCTGGGCAAGAAACAGTGTGCCGACTTCGTCGCCAGCCGCGATTCGATCGAGAATTCCGTCTTCCCGGCCGTTTGCCAGAATAACACTTTCCCCGGAACCGGTTGCGTTTAAGACCGCTCGCAACTTGGACGCCATTCCGCCACGACCGCGGCTGCTTTGTTCGGCGGCCACATGCTGCAACAGGGATTCAGAAGGCCGCTCAACCACGGGAATCACTTTGCTTTGAGGATTGCTGGGAGCTCCGTCGAACAACCCATCAATTCCTGAGAGAATAATCAACAATGGCTGAGGAACCAATGCGGAAATCATTGAGGCCAGCTGATCGTTGTCGCCAAGTGCAATCTCCTGAATGCTGACACTGTCGTTCTCATTGACGATCGGCACGGCACCAAAGCTGAACAACGTTCGAATTGTGTTACGGACGTTCAGGTAACGCCGTCGATTTCGGAAATCGTTCACGGTGACCAGAATCTGCGCGACTCGATGGCCGTTTCTGCTCAGACTGCTTCCCCATGCTTTCATGAGATGTGTCTGCCCCACGGCAGCGGAAGCCTGTAGTTCCGGCAGGGAGCCCGGCCGCCGGGCAAGGCCAAGCACACCCACTCCAGCTGCAACAGCACCGCTGGAAACGACCACAACCTTTCGACCCGACCGGAGCAGCCGATCAATCTGGTCAGCAAAATGCTGAATTCGATCCTCATCCAGCTGATCGTCGTCTCGCGTCAGAACATTGGAGCCAATTTTGATGATGAGTGATTGAGAGGAATTAAAGACCTCCCGACGAACCAGATTCCCCATAGATTCCGCCTGACGAGGCCTGCCCTGCAAACCCATTAAGCCTGACCAATCACCTGTTTGAGCCAATTTCCCGGAAAGCCGACAGATTATAACACGGCATCAGGTCACAGGAAGAAGACCTGATTTCGTCGAACACAGATATTCTGAAACGGCGTGGCTGTCGCCGTCACCCAACCACAACGGCCCTGCTTTCACGTCGCAGTTAGTGGCGCAGCGACATGCCAACAGGGGGTTCCGCCAGCAACGACTGCGAATCAGTTCGCAGACTCCGTTCGCCCTTCATTCTGCTCCGCCAGAGAACGAATTTTCTCCATCTCAGCCTGCCGCTCTGTACGTTTTTCGTCCGTGAAAAATGTCTGCACGGTGTCCTGCAGGGCTTTGCAGGCCTGTACGATTCGACGATCGCTGAGTCCTCGTGCTGCTGCTTCTTTTGCCGCCGGAATCTGGATGTTGCTGATCCGAGCAACGAATTCGTCACGTGAGGGCACAGCAGAGTACTGTTTGAGCAGATCATTGACCTGAGTCACATCACCCTTCTCTGCCGCACGCGAGGCACGGGCAATCAGCACTTCTCGAACAGCAATTGCATCAATCAATTCGTCCTGCAAAAGCTGCAGTTCACCCTCAACCCGAAGGCGGATTGAGTCGTCCGGCAAAGCGATGGTATCAAATGGCAGCAGGCCGGGAGCGTACGGAACACGAGCCAGAAGTGACGCACCACTGTAAACGCGAATCCAGAATGTTGGATGGTTCTCTCGTCGCTCGATGACGACCTCACCGTTCCTGTCACTGACCAGTTGAGTCTGCGGGCCGTCTTCCTCATCTTTGTAGCCCAGTTGGTATGCAAGAGCCATACGATGAGCGATCAGAGGCTTGTCGGGACGTGACTGCAAAACAAGCCGAACACGACTATGGTCTGCCGTCGGGCGCTGACGAAGGGCGATATGCTGCAGGCGTCGCCCTTTCCCGCCAAATGGTGACACGGCCATGTGCGAAACAAAGACGCCCTCAACAAGTCCACGTGAGACTTCCCGATCGACAGCCATAATTCGAATATACGAAAGCGGCAGTACCTGAAGATGACGCAGCTTTGTGGGATCTCGACGTTCCATTGACCGAATAAACGGGCGCAGAACATCGCCTTCAATCACCTGTTGTGCCGAAGAATCGGGAGGAATAATCTCACCGGCCTGAACCTGAAGTTCCATCATGCTTCGGCCGTCTTCATCTTCAAAGGATCGCGAAAACATGACAACCGGACGAAACGAATCCCGCATCAACACCGTGGCGACGGACGGCACAGCTCTCAGATCGTATGACCGCGCAGCACGAATGGGCGTCAGTTCCTGAACGCGCGTGTCGTACTCGCGGCAGGCGACTTCCGTATAAACGCCGTTGAAGGCAATATTGAGAAAAAACACCTTGTCGACGTCCTGTTCAGGAAACCGGGGCAGAACTTCATCTACCTGAATGCGCTGCAATCGTGCGACATCCGCCGGAATCAACAACTGGCTTTGCTGGAACTCAGTCTGCCACATGCGACCGAACATTCGCTGCACAGACTCATCCAGTTCGACCTGAAGAGACTGACGAAACAAAGATGACTGGCCGATGGGTGCCGAAATTCCGATGTCCACAAGAACCCGGTAAGGCTGACTGGCGAACGGTATTTCCCGAGGGGGCTGGTTCGGATCCGCCGACGGCTCCGGAGGCGTCGCCGCAGGAGCAATCACTCCCTGTGGAGGAGCCGATGGTGCTGTGCCCTCAGACGCCACTTCTTCCTGTGCGGTTGTTTTCGATAGCAGGCACAGGCAAAGCGACAGAGCGAAGAACCTACGTCGCCAAACGAAGATGTCAGGATTCAGCGTTACGCAGGTCATGGCTTCACCGACCATCGTTCGACGTTGTGATAGACACTCAGCGGCCTTGCCTCAAACCCGGTCACATTTCTTTGAAATGCCATGAAATCATCCAGTTCCCACAACGGAATCAGGAACGCCTGCGCTGACATATGGCGATGGATGGAGAACAGACGCTCCTGAGCATCGGTGAAGCTTGTGGCATAATCCAGATTGATCAGTTCCTGCCGCATCCAGTCGGGATAACCGGAAAGTCGGTCAACGTCGAACTTTTCATCCGTCAGCAGAAGCGACCACAGGTCCAGCAAAGGTTCCATCAGACGTGTTCGACGGTACATCATATCCCAGTCATCGTCGCCGACCTTTTCACCCTCTGTCGCTGCAGAAATCAGTTCAACATCAAATCCGAGCTGGTTCCAGCGGTTCACGATCTGTTCCGCAGCCAGCATCGCGACATCGTCCGGGTCTACAAGCAGCCTCAGCTTTGGAAGCTGAATATGTGCAGCGGCTGCTCGGATCTCCTCAGCATGATCACGCCGAAACACCTCTTCATCCCACTCCTGCTTTGCTTCCAAAGACTTTTGTTTTGCTTCGGCGACAAACTTCTGTTTGTCCGGTATGCGAAGCTGTTCCAGAGCGGCCAGACGAAGGATGAACGCCAGATAGAGGTCATACCGAGGCTTCTCGACCAGCGGATTACTGGCATAACTCTGAGAATGCCATGGTGCACTCGTAACACGACCGTACTTCATTTCCGGATCGCGCAGAACCACAACCTTCAGCAGGCTCTCGCGATCAATCGCCACGGAGAGTGCCCGTCGCAGTTGCGCCCCCTTCACGGCCTCAGACTTGGGATTGAACACAATGACATGGTTCTGCGGAATTCCATACTGCTGAACAAAACCGCGACCGGAGGCCTTGATGATGTCAATCTCCCACGGAAGCAGGTGTGGTAACACATCGACTTCGCCTCGGTTAAACGCCTGAATTTCAGCGTGACGATCCGGGTATCGTTGTTCAACAATTTCCGCCACATGATACTGCGGACCAATCAGACCATCAGGCTCCGGGACCGTGCGGCGGTAAACGCGCCGTTCCGAGTCGCTGGATGTCAGGGAAAATCGAGTGGACAGCAAGGCACCCGATCCTTCCGGATCATCTCTTTCGGGCTGACTGCGAACCGGAAATCTGAACAACCCCTCAAGGCTGAGCGGGACTCGATGGAACTTCACCTGAAGTTCAGTGGGTGATCGAACTGAAAACTGTTCAACAAAAGACGCCAGCCTCGGATTGAAGCCAACGTAATCCGGATTGAGCTGGTTTCCCAGACATTCACCAATCTGATTGGCGGTCAGAAGAGGCTGCGACTGCCAATAAGGTCGCGTTGAACGGAGTGAGAAAACAACCTCCCGTCCAAGATCCTGAGGGTCCCATTCGTCGAAATAACTGGATTGAAAATAAGTCAGCTCATCGGCAGTCGACGGCTCAAAAAGTGACGCCGATGTCAACTGCCGATGACGTTGCTCAGGTTCCAGGTCAACCGGTGAAATCATCTGATGACCGGAGAAATACCGCACCGGAACACGAATCGTCTGAAATCTCTGCACCAACTGGGTATAGGTCGCTCGCAGATTTCCTGTCGCAGGCCAGATCCTGTTGGCAATCTGTGCAGCAGCCGATGCTTCCGAATGCTGCCCCTGACGCGACATTTCCTGGGCCTGACTCAACAGCTTGGCGCTGCGGTCTTTCAGTTCTCCGGTCCACTTCGAAACAACAGGATGTTCCGGAAAATAGCGCGACAGCCGTGCAAGAAAATAGCGAACGCGCGGGTAGTCTTCGTCCTTCAGCGGTTCTGCAACAGACCGGCTGACCACGTCACCAAAGACGACCGGCAGCTGAGCATTACGGATGTTGCGTACGGCCAGCTCATCGAGCAGAGCCAGAGCAGCGTAATCATCGCCCGCATCAATTTTCATCTGAGCTTCTTTGAGCAGAAGCTGTTCAAATGCCGCCTGAGATGCATCCCAGTGAGGAACCTCCGATTCCACTTTCATCAGCAGTTCATAGGCTTTGCGAATCTCTCCGTCCGTAATCAGCTGATCGACTCGACGCAGCATCAGGCGTTCGAACGAAATCACGTCCTCCACCTGCGAGACAGCCACTTTGTAGTCCTGAGACCGATCATTGGGCAGAGTCAAAACCAGATAGTTAAGCTCATTCAGACGTTCCAGACGTTTTCGCTGAGCCTCCCGGCTGCCGCCCTTCTGAGCACCCAGTTCGGCTCGTTCCTTCGCCATCTTCTGAAATGTGTCCGGACGGGGATACAGCGGCTCACAGACAATCACCCCACCGTTCTTTAAGACGACCCAGTCAACCATGTCGCCTTTCATCAGTTCGTCGACAGATGGCAAAACCATGTCCTTGAGCAGCGGCAGATCGCTTGAGCCGGATGAAGTGGTTTCGTCAAAGGCCAACGAACTCGCAGATACACAGAACGACATCACAAGAAACACAGTGACCAGGCACCAATTCCGGTGCAGAGCGACTGCGCCGGACGGTTCGCGAGTACAATCTACGCACCGCCGGGTGAAGCCCCTGCCGGCTGAGCGCGAATCACACGCGGCTTTTACCAAAGTGGTTTCCGGATTCTTGCAACGGAGGTGAGTCATGAGTCAGTTCAGAACATCTTCAATGCTGTAAAGGCTTCCATCCACACCGATGGCCACCAATGTGTCTCCAACAACAACAGGACCGATTCGGACACCTTGCCCCAGATTCAGCGGCTCACCGGCAACATTGCCATCGGAATCAAGAATCAGAACAACGCCATCGGAACGAACTGCGACAAATCTCCCGTCGCGAGCCTGAACGGGAATACCCGTCAGAACCGCACCATCGAGAGAAAATGTGCCGGTCTGGCCGGGAGTTCCCGATCGTTCGAAGACTTTGATTTGCTGTCGACCAACCTCAACAAAGATTCGGTCGCCGCTGACGAATGGCGACTGCGTTGAAATGCCGTTCAACTCTGTTTCAGAAAGGACTTCAAATGTCGCGGTCGACATCATCACCAGCTTTCCGTCAGCTGTGACAACGGCAAGAAACTCTCCGGCGTTGGCCGGACTAATCTCAACCGAATGCTGCAACTGCGTAACGCTGACCTCGTACAGGTGAGGCGACGGACTTGTGCGATACTCCACGCGAACGGCCTGATTCCGGCCATCGACCGCCATGACCTGAGTGTCGTTCAGAGCCGTCAGACACTTCCACGCAGCCTGTTGACCACTGCCCTGAGCAGCAGAATAGTCTTCGATTCTCTGGCCGTTCACACCGGCCATGTGCAGTCGCCCGGGAACGCCGAAGACAACTCCGGCCGCCAGGGAAACCGGTGACACCTGAGGTGGCCCGGACAACGTCCACTTCTGTTCCAGAAGTCCGGTGCGAGTCATTGTCCACATCGACGGCTCCTCACCGCCACAGTACGCCGCAACTCGACCGTCTTTCAGTGCCAAGCCGCCAACCGGTTCACGCAGCTTGTCCGGAATTCGATAATCGCTGACGGAGTCTATAACAAACTCGCCTGAATGAATGACCTGTGTGGGCACTCGGAAGACCTTGCCGAAATCACCCACCGCCAACAGAGAGTCGCCGGACGCGTTGGAACTGGCAGCCACGACGTTTGTTCCAACAACCGTGCGCCACAGGTCTGCCATTTTTTGTGGCTCGACCTTTGTGAAGAAGATCGACGAAGAATACGGTTCATTCGTTGTCAGAAAGACATTCTGATCAGCCAGCTGAATTGGCTGCAGATGCAGCCCCTGAGCGACGCTGGCAGAATCCAGTTCGAGCGTATTGGTACGAACCTGAAACTTCCTGAGTGCCTGACTTGCCATCCAAAGCTGACCACCAGGACCCGCCAACAGGAATACGGGAGAAGTGGCAGCGTTTTCCAGTTGATTCGAACCCACACGCGCCAGCGGTTCCGCATCGGGCTCGTCGTTGACACGGAATGCCGTCACGCGCTGCGGTGTCGACGGAACGTAGAGTTCCCGGCCACGGATCAGGCATTCATCCCGGACCTGGCCATCCACTGTTTCCGTCGCACGGACACTCAGCTTGCCCGACTGCTCATTCAGATCCAGAACTCGAAGCCGAGCCTTTTCGGCACTGTCGTTATCACAAATCAGGAAGACTCGACCCATTGTCAGAATCGGGGACTCAACGCTTCCCAGACGGTGTTCCACATAGGAAACAGCCACACACTCCAGCGGACTGATGGACAGCGTGTAAATGACGGACTGATCCCCCGAAAGCACCAGGAACCGCGAATCTCTGGAAACTGCCGGCGGACCAACCACCGGCTGATTGAAAACGACTCGTGAAATAACCCGCCCGGTGTCGACGGAGATCTTCCACAGTTCGCCGCTGGCCATTGTCAGATAGATCTGCTGCTGAAAGACAAGCGGCGGTCCCGACGGCCGACTTTCCACGGTCTGTCTCCAGATCAATGCACCATCTGCCTGGTTGAGCAGCAGAAGTTCGTTCGCATCCGGATGAAACACAAGCAACGCCGGCTGTGACGCTTCGACCGGAACGGGAGGAAACGGAGCATTGCTCCCAACATGACGCTTCCAGACCGGAGCACCCGTCTCAGAGTCGAGTCCGTAACAACTGTCCAGCCCGATCGCAAACACCAGACGACCCTGCGAAACCTGATCCACTGTCTTCTGGGTTCTCAGAGCCAGTGACGCCGCCGGACGCGTACTGCCGGGGAGATCTTCCGTACCGGCATCCCGACCAATATCTTCCTGAACCGTCAGCGACTTTTCCTTCTCCAGGATTTTGTCGAGCACCTTGCCAACGTCGGAATCGTCGGAAAGCACCGGATACGAATCAATCAGTGCCTGACGGGACTCCAAAGCAGAAAGCGTGTCACCAGCCTCAAGATGACCGTTGATCTCCGCCATCGCAGAACCAAGCACCTCTGCTTTACGAATCGCCGCTTCCGCGCGACGCTGCAGCTGACGAATATCATCTGCCACAGACACCTTTACTCCATCAGGGCCGGCAAACTGCTCCATCAGTTTCACAGCCGCCTGACTCTTTTCGAGCGGCTCAATTCTTCGACGATCTTCAGCAACAATCGCACCGACCCGTGCAATGCGTTCCGCAAAACGTGAGACGTCCGTTCTTTCTTCCTTGAAAGCGGGCATGTCACGACAGACGCGAATGAATTCATCCAGTTCGTGCAGAGCTGCGGGAACATCTTCCAGACTCCACCCTTCCTTTGCGGTATACGTCTGAACCCTGGCCTTATGCAGATTGATGCGTGCCTGTTCACTGAACTGACCGTCCGGATAGGCCTCAAGAAACGATTCGAACCGCTTTTCGGCCTCCGGAAATGCTTGTTCCTTCAGCTTATCTTCGGCCGCCTTGAAGGCCCGCGCTTCGCCTTCGGACAGGATCATGATGAAGAACACCAGCCCCAGCAGCGCAAGGCCAATAATGGCTGCACCCAGAACCATCACCAACGGCGAACGTTTGACGTCCTGTTCACCGGGCCGCGCAGCTCCACCTGTCAGCTTGTCGCTGAATTCAGACAGCCGCCCCCGCCGAAGCTGCCGACGCCCTTTCTCAGACGTATCTTCAACTTCTTCGACTTCGTCGAGGTCGTCTGCTTCGTCTTCGAGTTCTTCGACTTCCTCTACGTCGTCCTCGTACTCGTCGACTTCGTCGTATTCTTCCATCGCCACGCTGGCACCCAGATTCTTTGATTTTCCGGCCGAAGGGGATTCTTCAGTGAAACCACCCTCAGCGACACGTAACCCATTGAATTCCGTCTGTGTTCAGGCGACCGGCCACTTCACAGAGACCGTCGTGGACAAGGTTATGATTCCACGGCAACACAGACTCGTGGCATCGTCCACTACCCGCCACTGCAAATCAGCCGGCCAATCGCCTTAACCTGTGATCGTCAGTCACCCCAATCTCCTAAAAACCAGAGACCATTTGATTTCCCTTCCTGTGGAGATCCTGACAATCATTCAATTGACCTCCGAGATCTTCGAATTGATCTTCACGTAGCCCGCCTTGGCAGCAGCATCAGCCACCAGAATCCGTTTCTCATGTGTCGATTCCGGATCAATCAACAGCTTGAGTTCCGCCGAATCCGAACCCGAGCGCGCAGAATTCAGTAAAGAAACCAGTTCATCAAAACTGTCGCCCGGCTGATCATCAATCGTGATCCTGTTGTCCGCATCAATGACGGCCTCTACGGAAGCGTTATCCTCGGGCGGAACCTGTGTGACCGTGGATGTCTCATCTGACTGAGCAGGGGGGACCTGCACCTGTTTCTGCAGATTGAACGACGCCGTGATCATGAAGAAGATCAGCAGAAGAAATGTGACGTCCACCATCGGTGTCAGGTCCATCTCTTCCAGTTCCGGCTCCGGCCGACCAACATGGAAGTCTTCATCCTCCTCTTCTTCCCACGACGGCAGGCTGACTCGAACGAGCGACGGCTTCTTTTCAGGTACCGCCGGCTTCGAAACCGCTGATCTGGATGCCGTTACCTTCCTGGCAACAGGCCGAACCGCAGAAGTCCCGGCAGACGCCGACACTCGGGAGTTACTCGCCGGGGCAGTTTTCTCCACAGCAGCAGAATCAGTCGACGATGACGGACGGGAAAAACTCCCCGACGCCGTTGACTCAACGCCTTTCGAATTCTGCGCAACCTTTGCCGCCTGATCCAGCTGATCAAGAATCGGCAGCTTCACCAGATCAAGTGATCGTCCCTGCTTGAACGCTGCCACAAGGTGCTTGAGGTCAGAGACGATGTCCGAAGCCGACGCGTAACGGAGTGAACGCCGCTTGGCCATCATCCGATGAACCATGCGACAAATGACGTCCGGCAGTCGCGGATTCTGGTCCTTCAATGATGGTGGTGCGGTGTTGAGATGCTGGACAGCAATCGCCATCGGCGAAGCACCGGAAAACGGCGTTTTGCCACTGAGCAACTGATAACAGGTCACACCGAACGAATAGATATCCGATCGTGGATCCAGTTCCTTGCCGCTGACCTGCTCCGGGCTCATGTAAAGCGGAGTCCCGAGTGTCATGCCTTCACGAGTAATGCCCCCACCGTCCCGGTTATCGTGAAGCTGAGCAAGACCAAAGTCTGCAACTTTGACCTCCCCTTTTTTCGTGACCAGAATGTTCTCAGGCTTGATGTCCCGGTGAACAATCCCGGCCTGCCCTGACGCCTTTAACGCCGACGCAACCTGCCGCATCACATGCAGGCAAGCACCGATATCCGGCACACCTTTGGACTTGAGAATGCTGGCCAGATCCTTGCCCTGCACAAACTCCTGAGCAATATAATGCAGACCATCCTCTTCACCGACCGTATAAACCTGAACGATATTCGGATGGTTCAGACCGGCCGCCATCATCGCTTCCTGCTTGAAGCGAGCCAGCATCACTTCACCGCTGGTGGCGATCAACGACGGCTTCATGACCTTCACAGCAACGTGCCGCTGCAGCGACGTCTGTTCGGCAAGATAGACGTCGGCCATGCCGCCACTGCCGAGGTGCTTCAGCAGCCGGAACTCACCAAGCGTCTTGTTGACCAGATCTGACATTATGAACGTCGCACCCTGCTTCAAGCCGTGGGCTTACTTGAGACAAAACAAGAACACTACCGTCGGTCTCGGACGGCAAAACTCATCCCGATTTCCGTTTCAGTATCTGACGCAACTTCACCAATGACCTGCTCCACTTCGCCAATGAACCCTGATTTGACATCGCGTTCGGCAAAGATCATCACCTTCAGATCACCACCCGCCGTTCTCTGAATCAGGTCTGCTTTCAACTGATCCAGCGTCACAGGATTGCCATCCAGCTTGATCTCGCCTTCCGAGCCGGAGGACGCAGGAGCCAGAACAGTAAGATCCACGTAGCCACCCGCATTCACGTTCAGCCCCGAAGCCGCCGGAGGAATGTCCCGATCAGGCGTGCCCTGCATCGTGGACGTCACCATGAAGAAAATCAGAAGCAGAAATGTGACGTCGATCATGGGCGTAATGTCCAGTTCGGCTTCTTTCTGTTTCTTCTTCTTCGGAAGAATTCCCGCCATGAATCACCACCACAGAATAATGGGCAACAAAGGTGAACGTTATACAGCGGCTCCGTTCAGGCGTCGCCTCGCACCTGAGCCGCTTCAAGATCGTCAAAGAATGTGCCGAGATTGTCGTCCACCGACTCCTGAAGTTTGGTGATTCGAGTCTGCACCATGGAACCCAGAATGACCAGCGGGATGGCGATCCCAAGACCAGCGGCTGTTGTCCACAGGGCAAAACTGATGTCGGCCGCCAGGTCAGACGGGTTCACACCAGAATCGCCCGTACCGGCAATCTTCTTGAAGGCCGCGATCATACCCGTGACCGTGCCAAGCAGCCCCAGCATAGGCGCTGTCTTCACGATGGTGTTCACCCATTGGTTACGAACGTCGAAGTCAGACAGGATCTCTCGAGAGAAGAACTCACCCACGATCTGTTTGATTTTCTTGATGGGCTTCGATCGATTGTCGACGGCCACCTGAACCAGTTGCGGAACAGCCCGAGACCAGAGTTCCGGAGTGTCACAGACCTGGGCCACGCCATCAAAATCATTTCTCTCCAGCAACTCACCAACGTCGTCCAGAAACGCCAGTGCCGCCTCCCGGCCCGGAAAACTCTTCTGCTTGACACGCCTCATCAGCACGACAATGCAATAGAGCCCGTAAATTGCCGCAAGGGCCATCGCGGCATAAATCCCATTCCCAAACCAATCCAGAATGGGAGTGATGTCGATTTCAGCGAAAGTCACATTGATCACACTCGCCGTGAACGGCAGACACGTAAGGTGCATAGATGTTTTCCAAGTCCTTTACACAGGCGACAATGGTGAAAGCTTCTGACTCTGAGCCGGAATCACCGAAGTTTCTGACTGCTCACCACGAATTCGTAACCACCACCGGCCTTCTTCACCTGAAAATATGTTCGACGGATTTGCTCTGCCGGCCGGCCGGCACGTTCCAGTTCCAGCTGAGCCAGCATCTGTTCCGTCTGTGGATCATAAAAATGCAGAACAGTTCCACTGGCAGCATCCTTCACCCCGGCCTTCTCAAAAAGTTCAATATCTGCCTGCACACGGTCTCCACCCTGCCAGTTCATGAAGAGCCGTTTGTCGTTACTGTTCAGCCGTTCCTCACGAATGGCCGGCGACGTTGACATGTTCTTCAGATAGATGATGCGACCATCTTTAAATGCACATCCAAGTTCGATTTTGAAGAAGTCCAGCTGCTTCGCATACGATTTCAAATCGCCTTTATCAGCGAACTCGACAAACCAGCGCTGCTCGCGTTTCGTTCCGCCGCGAGTACCACCGCCCGTGCCATAAGGTCGCCCACCAGTACCCTCCGCACTGCCAGGATTTCCTCCGCCGGTTGGGTCTGAGAATTCGTTTGGCTGAGTCAGTGATGCTGCATCCTGAGACAGCGTGACCACCTGCTCTGTGATCTGCTCCAACTGTGAAACATCCTGTTCATTGGACAGCGATGGGTCGTCTGTCGGATCCAAGGGAGATTCCACATTCAGAGTCTCATCCGGAGAACCGTCCTCAAAGCCACCGTCCCCGGCTTCCATGACAATCGGAACAGACTGGACGTCCGGCAGAAGGTTGCTTAACCAGATCGCGATCAACAGCCCGACAAAAGTGGCCAATGCCAGCGCGCCGGCGATCTGAGCAGATGTGGCAATGTCGTACGTCGTTTCCGACATCACAGGCACATGGCCCGTGACATGGCGGGATTTGCGATCGGGTACGGATCGAGCCACAAGGAACCTCGTTCAGCAGATAAAAGATCGGGCCGACTGTCCACAAGCCGAAAATGAAAAAGTTCCGCGACAGACCGACGTCGATCTGGAAACGGCATGCGTCAACATCAGGCTCGCTCATCAGCGCAGAAAACGATCGCCGTCTGCTTCTGATGAACTCCGCCATAACGAAACGGCGGAAAAGAAAGGATTTTGAAGAGGTCGAACAGAATTTCAAACGATTTCCGGGCCGATGCTAGCTGCTGTGATGATGCTGTGTCAACAAACTGCGGAATGATGATTGCCTGAGAACGTCAGTTTGACGTCTCGGAACGTCAAAGCCGCGAATCCGCGGCCTCGACATCCAGCCTCCGCCAGGCAGGACCAAGATAATCCAGCAAATCCGACGCAATCAAACCTCGCTGAGACAACCGTTCAGCGGCCAAGTCGCCAGCGAGCCCGTGAATATGAACGGCCAGGCACGTCGCAGCAAACGGCGGCATCCCGGATGCCAGCTGAGCCGCCACGATTCCTGTCAGGACATCTCCGGAACCTCCCGTAGCCATACCGGGATTTCCGGTGGAGTTGACATAGACCTCCTGACCATTCGTCACGATGGTTTGGTGGCCCTTCAGAACGACAATCATTCCGCAGCGTCCGGCAAACTCAACCGCCAATTCTTGCCGCCTGGACTGAACCTCTGCGACCGGTCGGCCCAGCATTCGAGCGAACTCTCCCGGATGAGGCGTCAAGACCGTTGTCGCTTCAGGCGACCGGTGCTGCATCAATAAACCCAGTCGAGTTGCCTGATTCAGCCCGTCCGCATCAACAACAACAGGACACCGCGCCGAACGCAGGACTTCTGCCAGAAGCCGGCCTGCCGGAACACCGGCACCAAGTCCCGGTCCGATGGCGACCGCATTGAACGACTGAATCTGCGAAACCCAATCGACACATGAATCCACCAGGGCGCCATCCGAATCACATGGAAGACCGACTGACATGTAGGACGGTTCATACGAGGCAACGATCGCCTGAATTGACTGAGGCACAACCGCCGTCACCAGCCCTGCCCCGCTGCGGAGGGCGGCCGTGGCTGAAAGACAGACAGCGCCACTCATACCAGTGGAACCGCCAATGACCGCGACACGACCATAGGTCCCTTTGTGACTGTCCGGCTGTCTGTGTTGAAGCGTTCCCCACGGATGTTTCATATTCAGTGAACCCTGCATGACACGTCGACCTTCACAGACACAGCCGAAAACGGACCGACCAAACGAACAACGCTCAGACGAAAAGTCTGAGCGTTGCAACTTCAATTGATTTTCAGATTCATGATCGTGAACCCGATCATGCCTGACGACAACCTTCGCCTACTGAACCTTGATTGCATACAGGCGAGAACGATCTGAAACGAACATTGTGCCATTGGCGATCGTCGGGGTACTGTAGATCGAAGAATTAAATGTCTTCGTCTCCAGTTCTTTCAACTCCGGACCGGCTTTCAGAATCACCATTTCGCCGTCTTCGTCTCCCATCAGCACATGACCGTCTACGACCATTGGAGATCCCCAGACAGCTGCAAAAGTGTCGTAAACCCACTTCTTTTCGCCGGTCTTGAAGTCAATGCAGTGCAGGAAACCACTCAGATCGGCCGCATAAACCAAACCATCACTGATGGCCGCCGTGGAAATCGTTCGGCGAAACAACAGGCCGTTCTTTTCGCCAGTGATGCTTCCATCCGCATCAACACCACCAACATGCCAGATCTGTGCACTGTTTGGATTTGCGGAATACGAATCGCCTTCTTTGAGCTGCGGGCTGACGTCACCAGTTTTCGTTGCGTCAATGCGGTACAGGTGCCCAACACCTTCTCCGTGCTCCGGGTCCTGACCGACAGCAAGAATCACGCTGTTATCGAAGAACACCGGCGTTGAAATAATGTTGTTTCGACTGCCGCGACCACCAAGCTCCCATTCAGAATCTTTGGGGTTCAGGTCAAACCACCACACCAGCTCGCCGGAAGCCACATCGAATGAGTACAGGATTCCATCGCCACCCGGCATGAAGACCTGAGCCTTGCCATTGATTTCCGCAACGGCCGGTGAGCCCCACTGCCCGTGCAGAATATTGTTGAACGGCTCCGGAGCCTTTGAATCGAGCGACGGTGAACCATCTTCCCAGACAACCTCGGCAGTCTTCTTGTTGACGGCAATAAAGGATGGAGCTCGGGGAGAGGGCACCTCCAGATGAGCCTCGTCAACGCCGTTCGACGTGACGATCAGAATCAGATCTCCGTAAATAACGGGGGAACTGGTCGCAAGGTTGTGAGGAAAAACGCCCAGAGCATCCAGCATATCCAGCGACCAGATGATATCAGCATCCAGTTCTTCCGTATCCGTTTCATCTTTAAACGGACCGTCGTTCTCACCGTCATGAAATCCTTCGACGTCGACACACATCAGCTCGCAACGGTTGGTGACGACGTACATCAGACCATCTTCGATCACAGGCGTGGAACAAATGCCCTGCTCCGGCCAGTCATTAACCCGCCCCTGAGACAACTTTTCGCGAGTCAGCTGCCAGAGAAACTTGCCATCTGCTTCATTAAAGCACAGAACACAGCCGCGGTCGCCTTTGTGCTTTTCACGGTATTCCCCTCCGTTATTCGTACCCACAAAGACTTTGCCGCCCGCGACGACAGGGTTTCCGTAAGTCTGAGAACCCAGTGATGCCGTCCACAGAATGTTTTGACCATCTCCAGCTTCTTCCGCCGGCTTAAAGGTGAAGTCCAGCCCGGTCGATGCGTTCACCATATTGCGAGTGAGATCGCCGCCCCACATCGTCCAATCCCCCGTTTTTTTGACACCTGCTGCCGCAGCATTCCCTTCCGGCTTCTTC
>JAGQPY010000229.1 GCA_020426485.1 Planctomycetaceae bacterium | reverse complement strand
GCTGCTGACAACTTCGCAGTTGGGACTTTTCAGCTTGCGTTCCATGTCCGTCACTTCTTCCGGCCGTTCGTCGATCAGCAGCACGATGACGTAGGCATCCGGATGATTGCGGCAAACGGCGTCTGCCATCTGCTGAAGCAGGACCGTCTTGCCGGCTCGAGGCGGTGACACGATCAAACCTCGCTGGCCAAGTCCGATGGGAGCAATCAGGTCCACAATTCGAGTACTCAGATGAGTCGCTTTGTCGGCCAGCCGAAGTCGTTCGCGGGGGTGCAGCGGCGTGAGGTCGTCGAAGAAAACCTTGGCCGTCAGCAGGTTGGGGTCCTGCCCGTTGATGGCTTCGACTCGCAGCAAAGCGAAATAACGTTCGTTTTCTTTGGGAGGACGAATCTGTCCGGCGACGGTCGATCCGGTACGAAGTCCAAAGCGACGAATCTGGCTGGGACTGACATAAATGTCATCCGGACACGGCAGGTAGTGGTAGTCCGGGCTGCGCAGAAAGCCAAAACCATCGGGCAGGATTTCCAGCGTTCCTTCGCCGAACATCAGACCGTTGAGCCGAGTTCGTTCTTTCAGGATGCGGAAAATCAGGTCCTGTTTCTTCAGGCCGTGATATTCCGTCAGTTTTTCATGTTCCGCGATTTCCAGCAGTTCCTTCATCGACATCCGCTGCAGATCTGCGATGTTGACTTCGGCAGCTTTGGATGGTGCAAAGGATTCGGATGCGGAACCGACGTCTTCGCCGGCAGAAACGGAGGTGCGGGCGGAGTGTCGTTCATCGGAACGACGCGAACGACTGATCGCTGGCTGACTTTCGCCGGATGATGATGCGGCCACGGAGGTCTCCTGAACGGGAGAAGAGAGAGGTGATGGTCTTCAGAGAAAGGAGCGAGCACTGACACCAGAATGGCATCAGCCCTGCGCGCTATGAGGATCGATGGGAATGACGATTGATGATGGAAGTGAGTGCCTGCTTCATCTGAGCAGCGGCTTCGTCGATGGCACCGGAATTGTCCACCACGAAATCGGCATGCTCACGTTTGCGTTCGGTGCTCCATTGAGCGGATTCGCGACGACTGAGTTCCTGTTCTGACCAACCTCGAGTCTTCCGGACACGTTCCAGACGAATTGACCGAGGGGTTTCGATAAAAATCAGCCCATCGCATTCAGCGGCCCAGCCTGCTTCCAGCAGCAGTGCCGCATCCAGAATAAAGGCATCAACATCCCTGGATGCCTGTTGGATCTTCTCATGAATTGTCCGACGAATTGCCGGGTGAAGGATCTCTTCCAGTTGCTTCAGCGACCGACCTCCTGCTCCCGTCGGGTCGAAGACTCGTTTGGCAAGTTCAGACCGATCAATCGTGCCATCAGGCCGAAAGATGGAGGTCCCGAACGCGTTCCCAACCTGTTCCTGAACTGCCAAAGTCTCCAGCAGTTCGTGACCGATTTTGTCGGCGTCCAGAATCTCCAACTGCAGATCGGTGACGTGCCGAACGACAGTGGACTTGCCCGAACCGATTCCCCCCAGAATTCCAATCACCGGAACGCTGCGACGAACAATTGAAGTGTCAGGACCTGAAGACAAAGAAGAGAAGAAATGCTAAGGAATGTTGCCGGAAGAGGAGTTGAGTGGTTGAATCGCAGAGGAGACAGAAAGGATCTGAATGCCACATTGACCTCCCGCAACGCAGCGAATCAACGCTGATTATGCGACCGTTGAAGCTCGGAAGTCAAACGTTACACTCTGCACGAGACCGGAATTCGCAGACTTTTTACGGAGATTCTGGAGAATTCACGACTGTTCAGACCGGCGGGAAAATGCAGCATTCAGCGGACTTCTTCGACCTCGGTTTCGGGAGCCGCATCCGTCGCCTTCGCGATTCGCCACGCCTCGGTCATACTTCTCGACATCAGCCCTGAAACATCCGCCAAACGGGCTTCAATCCGATCACCGGCGTTTTGGGGGTTGGCGTCGGTTGCTGGTCTGTCGTGAGGGGAAAGCTGATCGCCTGATTTGAACGTTTCCATCCGGAACAAACATCTCTATTGTGACCATTCCCAATCAGTTGAGCGGGCTGGCGGATCCAAAGGATTCCTGACATCTCCGCCCGGTACTGGTTCTGCTCTCTCTTATTGCATCTCAAATACTGCCACTCAAAGGACGTGAACAAATGTCGGAAGCTGCCCTTTCAAAAGTCCATCAGGCGGCCGCAGAAGGTAAGCTGACCGGGGAGTCTCCCGCCAATATCGAAAGCTGGCTGTCTCGTGAGTGTCTCGCAGAATACCGACCGCGCATTCTGGAGCTGATCGACGGTGACGAATGGCAGAAACTGGATGAACTCTTCTGGACGGCCATTCCGTTCGGCACCGGTGGTCGTCGCGGCCCAATGGGAGAATTGGGGCCCGCCTCGATTAACGACCGCACGATCGCCGAGTCTGCGCATGGCCTGGCGGCCTATCTCCGAAAGTCGGGCGTGGAAACCGGTGGTTCGGCTGTGGTGACGTGTGACACTCGCAACAACTCCATCCACTTCGCGAAATTGACGGCAACAACTCTGGCAGCTCATGGCCTGAAGGTGTTTCTGTTCGAAAGTCATCGAGCCACCCCGGAACTCTCATTCGCAGTTCGCCAACTGGGATGCGACGTGGGAGTGATGATTTCGGCATCACACAATCCCCCGGCCGACAACGGCTTCAAGGCGTACTGGTCCAATGGTGCTCAGGTCATTCCACCTCATGACAAAGGCATCATTCGCGAAGTGGAATCGGCCGAAGTAATTCCGTCAGTGAACTACGACGACGCTGTTCGAGACGGTCTGATTGAAGTTGTCGGAAAAGAACTCGATCAACAATATGTCGCCGCCGTCGCGGGCCTCAGCCAGTCGTCCGCCAGAAACATCAGTGCGATCTTCACGCCGTTGCACGGCGTCGGCGAGACATCGATCTACCAAATCGTTCGACAGGCTGGCTTCGATGGCGTGGAGATCTTTGAAGCTCATCGAAAGACAGACGGCAACTTCCCCAATGTTCCGAATCACCTGCCGAATCCTGAGCTGCTGGAAGTGTTTGATCCTGTGATCGATTGGGTAAAGCAGAACAACCATCCCGCCGATTTGATTCTGGCGTCCGACCCCGATGCGGATCGACTGGGAGTTCTTGTCCGCAACAGCAGCGGAGATTTCATCCCCATCAGCGGCAACCAAACCGGCGCGCTGATCACGGACTATTTGTTGTCGAAAAGAAAGTCCGCCGGAAATCTGTCACCGGAAGACTATGTTGTGGAAACGCTGGTGACAACTCCGCTGGTGAAGGCCGTCAGCGATGGCTACAGCACACGAACGTTTCACGAACTTCTGGTCGGCTTCAAATGGATCGCTCAAACGATCGAAGAGAACGGTGCGGACCATTTCGTCTTCGGGTGCGAAGAATCCATCGGCTTTCTGGCGGGCGACTACTGTCGTGACAAAGACGGTGCAATTGGAGCACTGTTCATTCTGGAGCTGGCAGCAGAACTCAAGGCCGAAGGCCGGAATCTGCTGGATCATCTGGATGAACTTTATCGGCGGCATGGCTATCATGCCGAAGGACAGAAATCGATCTATTGCACCGGCCCCACGGGCAAGTCCAGAATTGATGGCCTGATGCAGACTCTGCGCCAGAATCCGCCCGCTCAGTTCGGACCGATTCGCTTTGTGGAAGTCGCCGACTACAAGACCGGTCGACGGACCCAGATTCCATCCGGTGAATCACTGGGCACCATCGATCATCCCAAAGGTGATCTGCTGATCTACAAGTCGGACCTCACTTCGCCGGTTCGAATTCAGATTGCAGCTCGCCCTTCAGGCACGGAACCCAAGATCAAGTTTTACTTTTTCTGTCAGTCTGATCTGCCGGGCGGCACGGATCTGAATCAGGCCAAAGGGGCAGGCGACAGTGTGTTAAAGGAAGTCCAGGCAGCTCTGAAAGCATGGGCGGACAGCGAACTCGGAGACTGAACCAATGATGCATCGCCGTGAACTCCTGACCAGTGCCGGTACCAGTTTTGCCGGCCTGGCGACCGCGTTCATGTTGCAACAGGAAGACGCGATCGCTCAGTCGGGTACGGGGGGAGTGCTGCAGACGCTGCATCATCCCGCGAAAGCTCGGCGAGTTATTCAGTTGTTCATGGCAGGTGCGGCCAGTCCGATTGACTTGTGGGACTACAAGCCATTTCTGGAAAAGCACCACGGCGAACCGTCCGACTTTGGCGAGCACGTTGAGGCGTTTCAGAACGGGCTTGGTCCGTGGATGAAGTCGCCGTTTTCTTTCGCACCGGCTGGTTCCAGTGGAAAGATGATCAGCGAGGTGGTCTCACCACTGGCTGAATGTGTGGACGACATGGCGTTCGTCCACAACATGACGGGCAAGACGGGCGTTCACAGTCAGGCCACGTATCTTCAGGCGACAGGGTTTCAGGAGCCCGGTTTTCCCGGAATGGGGGCGTGGGTGAGTTATGGTCTGGGCACGTTAAATGAAAACCTGCCGACCTTTGTTGTGCTGCCGGACCATCGCGGATTCGCGAGCAACGGTCCTCGAAACTGGGCCTCCGCGTTTCTGCCCGCCAGTTGTCAGGGAACGGCCATTTATCCGCAGAGGTCTCAGCCGATTGCCGACCTGTTTCCGGAGTCAGGCTTTGTCACAGATGCCAGCGAAGCCGAAGGCCGTGAACTGCTGAAGCGACTCAATCAACGACACGCGGAACAGCGACCGGAAGATTCTCGTCTGGAATCACGCATCCGGACTTACGAGCTTGCGGCTCGCATGCAGCTGACGGCTCCGGAAGCCTTCGATCTGTCCGACGAAACTCAACAGACACTCAAAATGTACGGCCTCGATAACCCCGGCGCGAGTTATCCGGAACAGATTAATATCCCGGAAGAGGCCGAATACTTCGGGCGAAAATGCCTGATCGCTCGGCGGCTGATCGAACGTGGAGTCCGCTTTATTCAGATCTGGTCGGGAAATGACAACAGTTTTCCTCGCCGAAACTGGGACAGCCACGAAAACATCGAACGCGATCATGGTCCGCTGGCGATGGGCATGGCCATCGGTACGGCCGCACTGTTAAAAGATCTGAAACAGCGCGGGCTGCTGGAAGACACTCTGGTGTTATGGACCACGGAATTTGGGCGCATGCCGTCAACTCAGGGCAGTGTGGGACGCGACCACAATCCTCACGTCTTCACCAACTGGCTGTGTGGCGGCGGAATTCGAGGCGGCGTCAGTTACGGTCCGTCCGACGAATGGGGTTACAAACCGCTGGACCGCAACGATGCCACTCAGGTCTACGACATTCACGCCACGATCCTGCATCTGCTGGGGATCGATCACAAGAAGCTGACCGTTCGCCACAACGGAATCGATCGAAGACTGACCGATGTCCACGGCCACGTCCTGAAAGACATTCTGGCGTGATGATGGATTGCCGAAGCCTCGGTGGTCAACGTTCGACGATTGATTTCGGCAATCTGATTTACGAATTCGGAAATGCACCTTGCGATGACGGAAGCATGGCCCTCGTCCGGAAAAAATCAACACGAGTTGCGTTGGCTCTTCCTGCGCCCTTCATCACGGCGGAGCGTGATGGGTACGTTATGCCTGCAATAGCTCCTTCAACTGCGTTAGCAGTTGCTCGCTTCGCGCACCGGTGCTGCGAATTGTGAACTCGCGAGATTCCGTACCTGTCTGAGCAATCTGCACGTGCAGATGGTCTGCGGGAATCAGTTCTTTCACACGCTCGGCCCACTCCACAAAGCAGATAACATCCGGGTCATTCAGGAATTCATCGGCACCGATCGACGAGAACTCATCGATGTCTGACAGGCGATAGGTGTCGAAGTGATAGACGGGAATACGCCCGTCACCATACGCCTGCATGATCACAAAGGTCGGACTGTTCACCTGATCCGGATTGTGTCCCAGAGCCGCGCTGACGGCACGGACCAGATTTGTTTTGCCGGAACCAAGTTCACCATTGAGTGCCACCGTCAACCCGGGAGCCAACACCTCGGCCAGCATTGCCCCCAGCCGCTGTGTTTCGGCTTCGCTGTGACTGTAACAGACAACTTCAGATGAACCGGCGGGAGGAGAACTTGACAATGCCAATCATGCCTTCGATGCAAACGTAAGCTGAACTCATACGCTGGCCGATCGTAGCAGACTCTGCGATCGCACCAAAGCCGCTGCCTGCTGTTTGGGCTACCGATGCGCGGCAATGTTCATTTCCGAACGCTTAAGAACAGGGAATTCAGCCGCAAGGCAACCGTCGCGCAAAGAGAAGGCCGCCCGGTGTGAACCGAGCGGCCCTGGGAGGGTTTGGCGGCCGAGTAAACCCGGCCACCAGCAGTGACTCCCGAAACCTCATCAAACACAGTTAAGTTGCATCCGCAGAGTTCAGGATCAGCAGAGAGGCATCCCCACTCCTGAACCTCTGACGTTCCGACTCTCCGAAACCTCAAATCCGTGCCAGGACGGATTCACGTTTTCAGCAGAGTCTTACTTCCTCGATGGTCAGTTTAGACCGCACCCTTCACAGTTCGAATAATTTCCGCGGCGACCTTGTACGGGTCAGCGTTAGAAGCAGGACGTCGGTCCTCCAGCCATCCCTTCCAACCGCCTTCCACAGTTGCGACGGGAATTCGAATCGAAGCACCTCGGTCAGAAACACCGTAGCTGAACTTATTAATTGACTGAGTTTCATGCAGCCCGGTCAGACGCTTGTCGTTGTCGTGACCGTAAACGTTGATGTGCTGCTTGATACGTGGTTCGAACGCCTTGCAGATGGTCTCGTAAGTTTCCTTACTGCCGCACGTGCGAAGGACTGAGTTGGAAAAGTTGGCGTGCATACCGGAACCATTCCAGTCGGTTGGTCCCAGCGGTTTTGGATGCCAGTTAATGGAATAGCCATACTTTTCAGCAGTCCGTTCCAGCAGGTAGCGGGCAACCCACGTCTGGTCACCGGCGTTGGCCGCACCTTTGGCAAACGTCTGAAATTCCCACTGACCGGCGGCAACTTCTGCGTTGATCCCTTCGACATTGATCCCGGCTTCCAGACACATATCCAGATGCTCTTCGATGATCTGTCGACCGTACGCATTCTTCGCGCCAACGGAACAATAGTAGGGCCCCTGAGGTGCGGGATATCCACCAGGCGGGAATCCCAGTGGCAGGTTGTGTTCCGGATCCCACAGGAAGTATTCCTGTTCGAAGCCGAACCAGAAATCATCATCATCGTCATCAATGGTGGCTCGACCATTGGATTCGTGAACCGAACCATCGGCATTCAGAACTTCCGTCATCACCAGAAACGCATCGTTGCGACCGGGATCGGGGAACACGGCCACTGGCTTCATCAGACAGTCAGAGGACCCGCCGGGGGCCTGCTGAGTGGAACTGCCGTCGAATGACCACATCGGACAGCCCTTCAGCGTGCCGTCGAAGTCCTTCACGATTTTGGTCTTGGAACGCATTCCCTGAGTCGGCTTGTAACCGTCCAGCCAGATGTATTCTAACTTCGCCATTGCCTGCAAAACTCCTCCCAAAAATTCTCACGCAGTGACTACAGGGACCAGTACAACAGCCCCGTATTTTGCTCGACCGTCTGCGCTAACGGTGCCTCCCTACACTGGCCGGATTGAACCGATACCTCACACAGGTATCCGAAACAGAAAATCCTCAATCCAACCTGACCAACACCCCGATTGCTTCACCAGGCAAATCGGAATGCCTGCCATCTGAGCATCCCTGCTGAACTATTCAGCAGGAATTCCTTTTTAACACATAGAAAGTGTTACAAACGTCATACTAAGCACACACCGTGCCATTCAATCGACATGGCAGAATTCGCTTCAGAATGGATGACGTTGAGGCAACTCAGCCACATTTCGTTCGCGGAAGATTCGCTGGCGCCAAACCGCTCGTCGATCGTGCACGCACTTGCCCACACAGTCCCCAAAGTTGCAGGAAAGCTGACAGAATGGACAGACCGATGACTGCGTTTCGGGGCTCTCGATGTCACGGCGTGCAGGTCACAGACGGGCGAAGCCGGTCGTGCCGATTCGAAAGTTCAAAAACGGGGCAGGTGGCGGCGTTTACAAAGCAAAGCGCTCAAATACGATAGTGATCGTAATTCAGCGGATTTCGATCTCGGTTCAGACTGACCAATGGCAGTCGACGCTTCCAACGTCGCACCGCCTCCATCGCCACGGACCGGATTTTTACCCGCCGCGAAGACTGATGAATACGGGAGCTGCCTAAGGAAGGTGGCCTTCGGAATTCAGAAGGCTTGTTCTGGTTGAACAGGCATTTGATCAAAAACCTGAAACGTTTCCGAGTGGTCACTTGCCTGATCTGCGCCCCGTTCTGTCACCCGGTCTCCATTGAGTTATGTGGCGGTATGAGTTCAACTGCCGGGATTGCCTTCGGCTGACTGTCTTCCGCGACGTCCTTCCATCTTCAAATCTGTCTGAGAACCCCTAACAAGGGCTTCGCCCCTGACCCAATGGCGTGGAAATTCGATTGGCGTGGAAAGTTCCAGGCGCCGAGACGCTC
>JAGQPY010000228.1 GCA_020426485.1 Planctomycetaceae bacterium | reverse complement strand
CGATTCATTTTCCGTGCCTGAAAAATCTCTTCACGGAGATGCAGGATCAGCCCCTCTCCGGACAGCCACATTCTTCAGGTCAGGCCAACGGCCTTGGTTTGATGGATTCGCAGACGCACCTGTGAAGGCTGGTGGTGTTTCAACGATCCAACGCGTCGCCGATGGTAATCGACTGAGCGAAGGCGAGACGACCAGTGTAGCCATCATGCCAGCGGACGACCACCTGTGGCTGATGATAGGCAGACCACTGGTACCCGGTTCCATCGGGGCGAGCTGACTTCAGGACGTTGTTGACCTGCACGATGCCGTAATAAGTGTTGCGAATTCGTTGATATGGAAGGTTGTTCGGAAAACCGGAAACCCAGCGCAGTTCGACGTTGCGGCCCATGCTGGACCAAAGTCCGCCGGTGGGCGGGTTGCCCAGTGTTCCGAGCGGATGCCCTGTTGATCCCAGAGGACCACACATCATTTCGTAGATGTTGTTGGTGATCTTCACGCAGGCCGACGCATGCACATCACCCGTGAAAATCAGGATGGGCTTCTGCAGTGTGTCCATGAAATCCAGAAGCTCTTCACGTTCGGCCAGAAATGAGGGAAACCCGTCGCCCTTGTCATCGGTGTCGTCACCACCAACGTGAGCCGCTGTGTGGTAGATGGTCCAGGGATCCGGTGAGATCAGAAAAATGAACTGAGCATCCGTTTGGCGAAGTCCATCCATCAGCCACTTTTTCTGCGCGGGACCAAGGATAAACAGCGACGGATCGCGACGGTCCTGTGGATTTCGATTGGATCGTTCGCCTCGCGTGTCCAGTGCGAAGAAATGGCAGTTGGACACTTTCCAGTCGTAATAGTGGTGAGTCCCAATGCTGTACGAAACCTGTTCGGTGGCCTTCACCGCGGGCTCGATGCGCAGGCGATGCTTGTCGAGTACTTCGACTAAACCATAGACACCGGCGTTCTTCGGTGCTTTCCCGGACCGCTTCAGGGATTCTGCGCGAGTGTAATTTCCCAGATGAATGGTGCTGACTGTTTCCGGATTCAGATTGGAGAAGTCCGCCGCGTCGTCTCGCAGCACATCACGGCCTTGTTCCGTGGCAGCCACACCAAATCGAATGCGTCCGCGTTGAGGCCCCGCGGGATTGGCCCACGAAAGAAATTCCTCGTAGGCTCGCAGCCCAACGTCACGAATCAGATGCCGACCTTCACCCAGTCCGATCTGACCACAGCCGTGAATGTCCCAGCCCACGTCATGATCATCAAAGGTGAACATCGCAGGGACGTGCCGGAACAGCTGATTGAAGGAACGACCTCGATCCAGATACAGCTTGTAGTTGTTGCGTACACCATCCAGCGTCCCGTCGCGGCGTTCTTCGTAGATCACATCACCGTTCACAATGCCGAACATCACTTCGTCCGCATGCTGACGAATGGAATCGTAGGCGGGAGTGCTGATGTACTGACCGCCGCTGGTATCCGGGTCCTGAGAAGCACAATGCCCGACCGCGAAGCAGACATTGAACAGCTGCTGCGGATTGTTCGCATCATCCTGACAACTGGATGCATCGGGTAATGTTCGAAACGACGGCCAGCTGTCGGTGACGCGTTCTCGAAGATCGGCCATCTGACCATCAATTCTGACGGCGTAGAAATAGCGAGTATTCGGTTTCAGTCCGTTCAATGTCACCATACCGGTGCGATCCGTGTCCGGATCAATCACCCCGTTGACCGTGATGGCGGCGTCGGAAAACGGCAGTCGTGTATCACAGATCACCTGAAATTCAGCGGCGCTGCGAGTCCGCAACCAGACTCGCACCGACGTCGACGTCACTCCTCCCAGCAGCGGCCCGTGAGCCATTCCGGCCGCTTCGTAGGGAAGCACATCAATGGCAACAGGGTCCGGCCAGCTGTGTTCCTGCCCGAAGCTCAACGAAGCAGACAGAAATACGGCCACAAAGCCACAGCCGAGCCGTATTGCTCGCCGCGCGAAAAAACACTTCATCAATCACCTGCCCGAATCAGTTCACGAACCTGGCCGCAAAAAGTCACCACCCGGGGAACATTGCAGCGCACTCAAAGAATCGGCCGCCGATCATCCTCAGCTAATCGCGCCGTCTGGTGGTTTGTATCGTGGCAGGATTGTGTCGTCAGTCAAACGTTCAGGCTGAGCCTTTGACCTGCAGACTGGAGCAGCCGTCATTCGGAAACGTTCCCGCTGACCCTTCGGAAAGAAAGACTCAGCGCGAACGCGTCTCCTGATCTCAAGCCTCCAAATGCTGGCCGCAACCGATCCGCGATCTGATCCGTAACAGAGACGTGTCGAGCGAAGGCAGGGCAACACGCCGTGACATGATTTCGGCGGAGGTTGAACAAAGGGCAGGTTCAGAACTGGCCCATCGTGTTTCCGTCGGCAATATTCAGCAGGTTCTGGTAAACGAAGTCACCATTGGCTCCGTCTCGGTCCCGATCAATGTTTTCGCTGACAAAACGCACGGATCCGTCGCCCAGCACAAACTGAGCACCACCGGTGTGGCGGCTGCCGAAGCACCGCGCACATTTGTCGACGTATTCACCCGGTGACGACACATCGCCGACTTCGTTGATGCCCCAGCGTCCGTGACCCAGAATTCGACGACGAAGCATCCAACCCCAGTTCGGCATCGCGCTGGTGCCGTAGACGACGGCTGCCGCACACGGGGCAATGTGTCCATCGACATAACGCAGTTCCCATGGACGTTCTCCGATGACCAGAGTATTGCTGGTGCCGTCCGTAATGTCAGAGATACGAACGCTGCTGTTTCGATCAAACGTTCCTGTGAAGTAGTCGGCAGATTCCCAGCGATAGCCTCCGTAGATGCCGACGTAGTTGGAAAGTGCAACGTCAATTTCGCGACCGTTCAGGGCCAGCAGGGTATGGTCATTGTTCAGCAGCGGTGCCGAATCTGATGCACAGCGGAAAGCGGGTAACTGTGTCTGCATGAGTCGAATTTTGGCGGCATCGTTCAACGCGTCTCCCAGAGTGACTTCGCCAATCTGCAGCACGTTGTACAGGTTGCCCTGTTCCATCATGGGCAGAATCTGAGCGGCCCATCCCCAGTTGGCTGCTCGAAGGCCGACTTCATCAATGAATCCCGGTGGAAACATCCGATGCATGTCGTGGTAATTGTGCAGAGCGATCCCGATCTGCTTCAGGTTATTGCGGCACTGTGTTCTTCTGGCAGCCTCACGAGACTGCATCACCGCTGGCAGCAACAGTGAAATTAAAATGGAAATGATGGCAATCACCACCAACAGTTCCACCAACGTGAATCCCTTCCGACGATTGCGATTCATGTTCCGGACTCCTCTGAAAGATCGATGATAAGAACAGACTTCAGCCGTGCAGGCGGAACGGTCATCAGCAATGCTGATGGGAGACATTTGAGCGGCCACTGAAATCGATCCGATTCGCTGCGAGCACTCGTCTTGTTCCGCAGAAAACCCAACACGTCCGGGGCCATGGCTGGCACTGCCCCGTAAGCGACTCGGTTTTGCCCCTTCCAAAACGAAAAGAACAACAAGCCCTCCGTCGATTTTTTGCAGATTCTGTGACCGCCGCCGTTTTTCGGCCACACACGACCGCTGATAGTCCAATGTCCGCTTGGCTCTTCCCAACGGGTGAACAAAAGAACAGCGGTGTTATTCAGCGTCTGTTTTATCCAGCCATGGAAGTGCCTGCGCCAGTGGCGCGTTCATTGAGGTGGATATGTTCAGCAATCCAGCTGATCCGCAACTTCGAATGCTGCCGGGGGCAAGAGGCGATCTGAAATGGAGGCGGCCACTCTCCACGCAGCCGTTGTCGCTCTGCTCTTGCTGCCTTCTGAAGCGTCAGCTCCCTTTCACGGAAAATCTCTACGGCGTGGCGGGAATGATTTCCACCACGACCGGTGTGCCGTGTGGCGGCACTTTTCCTTTCCACGCCTCGTACGACTGAGCACCGCTGTCTGCGGAACTGGCCTCACGGACGTCAATCAATGCGGCGGCGAAATTGGCGACGCAGATCACGTGACCGCTTTCGGCGGCGTAGTATTTCTGCCCGGAATCCGGGTCTGTATGGTGAAAGCTGCCTGTGAAGACAAAGTCGGCCGTCATCCTTCGAGACTGACTTTGTTCGTAAAACTTCATGATTCCGGCCTGATATTGTTCATCAGAACACAGTGCCAGAAGCTGTTTTTTCTGTTCCATTGACATGGGGCCGTACCAGATCAGTTCATTGTTGAACTTGTCGTACCGCAACTCCAGAAACGGAAATTCGACTCCCGCCGGTGCCGATGGCAGCGGATGAGAGTAATACCGAAAAACGGTGAAGCGGATCCAGTCATGCACATCGCGACGTTGCAGTTTTCCCTTGCTGTCGACCCAGTTCACGAAGATGTCCAGCTTAGGGCCTTCGGGAGCCTTGAATGTCGGCGAGAACGTGGCCGGACTTCCCGGCTCCAGCCCCAGTGCCAGCAGCGCGGCGTGAATGGCGAAGGCTTTGCCCTGCAGCGCCAGCACAGATTCGTGTTCCTTGGTCTGTGACAAACACACCAGCATCTCCAGAGGACAATCTTCGCACGCCACGTTCGTCTTCAGCAGAACTTTGCCACCGTCCCGATTCAGCAGTACGGTCTTCTCCGGATTCAGTGGCGTCGCCTGATCCAGCAGCTTCTGAAGTTCTTTTGGAAACGGTTGCGGTTTTGCGTCCGAGGAATCGGCCACAACAACCTGATCAGCCGGAGCACTGATTTCCTGCCCGATTCCGGCAGAGGCCTGCCATGCCAGCGTCAGCAGACACAAACCAGAAATCCGGAAACCGTAAGCGGAATACAGAAATGAAATCATCAGTCGCAACCACTGCTGAATGTGAAGGCAGGAGAGGCATGTCAATGCCGGAGACTTTGAGGCTATCTTAGCTGGACAGCGTCCGGTTGTCTTTTGGAGTGCGGCGACTTGTCGCCGCTTTGGCTTTGATTCAACTCGTCCAGTTTCCGCGAACGGCAGATCAGAATTGACTTGCAGCAGAATTGGTCAGAAGCCTGAACCGCTCGGAATTTTTACGAACTCCGCTACGGATCTGGTGAAGAATCCAAAGCGGCGACAAGTCGCAGCACTCCAAAGGGGCAATCCGGATTCTGCTGTCATCGTAGCAGACCGGGGCCAGAGTGGGACATTCGATGGCTGGACGAATCAGCCTCAACGAAACCCGTGTCTGGAAAATCCGTCGTCGCAACGTGCGCTGTCGATCCGCTTTCACTTTGCGAGTGATCCCGGAATCGTTGTCCGGCTCATTCGGACCTGCCTCCGCAGGAGTCTCAGGCGGTGGCGATGGACTGAGTGACGTCGCCACCAAGTGTCGGGGCGGTTGACCAGAAGTCTCGTGGTTGTGGTCGGCCGAAGTAGTAGCCTTGAGCCAGATCGAAGCCCAGTTCGGCACAGATTTCGGCTTGCGGTGCCGTTTCGACGCCTTCGGCCAGAGCCAGCACGTTCAGGTCGTGCACCATGTTCAGCAGCGATCGAATGCTGGAATGATGCTGCGGTGTTGCCCCTTCGAGACCTCGCACCAGTGAAATGTCGAATTTCAGGTATCGCGGAGGCACCTGGAACAGCTCGACCAGGCGAGCCTGACCGGCTCCGAAGTCGTCGTAAGCCAGCTCGATATTCAGTTCATTCAGAACAGCCATCAGTTCGCGAAGGTATTTCACAGATGCGATGGCCGCTTCATGAACCTCCAGCACCACGGGGATCGTGGGAAACAGGTCTCGCAGTTCAAACAGTGAACTGATCAACCGGGGCGTCTCCAGTTCCTTGGCATGTGTGTTCACGAAGTAGCGCATGTTGGGGTTCAGCTGGATTCCGTTCAGCAGACCTTCGCTGCGACAGATCTCGCTCAACCGAGCCTCAGACAGTCTCATGGACGCAATGCGGAAAATCTTGTCCGGTGTTTCCAGTCCCTTGATACGGCTTCGCACCAGTACTTCGTAGCCAATGGTGGATGTGTTCTTCAGCGCGACCAGTGGCTGGAAATAAGGTTCGATGTCCGGTCGATTGATCAGTCGGTCGAAGGCTTTGTACAGAATGGCATCTTCCGGGACTGTTGCCACGCATGTCTTGGTGGTGAAGTCTTCGTGTCGTGTCTGCTTTCGCACCACCTGTTCAACAGAAAACTTGACTTGTCCGAAATGGATCACATCGCCGTCACGCAGCATTTCCATCGAACGAATGCGGCGGCCGTTCAGCAGCGTACCGTTGGTGCTGCCGAGGTCTTTGACGAACAGATCATTCTGAATGCAGAACAACTGAGCATGTCTGCCGGAAACCGTGACGTCGGTCACACAAAGTTCATTCTGCGGATGTCGCCCGACCGTCAAGCCATGAGTTGAAACGGGAGTTCGGTGATGATCCGCACCGCTTTCACTTCGAGACAGCAGCGACCACACGCTCTCACGAACTTCCGTCGCCGCTTCGGCGCGAAGTTCTTCGAGTTTGCTGAAGTCCAGCAGTGATGACTTGATGTGTTCTCTGCGGTGGTTCATCTGCTTCAACGCCAACTGGCATTCCAACCGCCCGGGATGGCTGCACCATCGGATTCAGGATGAATCCACCATCACGAAACCCGAACGATGGATTTCGATCAGCCGGTACGGTGGACAACCTGCACTCAGCACGACGCGCAAAGCTGCGGTGGCCCGGTTGAACCATAGCTCGCTGTGAGCAACAAAGATGGACTTGTCAGGTGAACACTTTTGGGTTTCTGAGACAAACCGCTCGTGTTGTAACAGATGTTTCGCTTACGCGACGCATCTTAAAACCGTCTTCATCCGCACGATGCGGACAACGTGACGCGATGTCGGGTAAGCCCTGCCTGAACTCGACAAACAACACCGGGACAGGCACGCTTTCCGATGGGTGAATCTGAAGAAGGGAGCTGCCCCCAACGCCGTAAAGAGATTGACATCGTTGAACCGGATGCCGGAGGCAAGTGGCTTATCAGCGATGCAAATTAGGTTTGATTCAAGCCTGTACGACGGATTTCCAGTCCGTTGCTTTCATGTTCGATCGACGGACTGAAAGTCCGTCGTACCCTAAAATTGAAATTTGACAAACTACGAGGTTGACCGCAGCCGGAGCAGGCCTCGCCTGCGGCGTCGGGTAAACAGCCATTCTCCCTGCCTGGAAAAAACTGAAACAACGGCACGATCTGTTTCTGATATCAGCGTTTTTCCAAGTCAAATCTGTTCACGGCGTTGGGCTGCCCCTCTTCGGACAGCCGCATTCTCAGTATTCCTGCGGCCGTTCAAAGAGGCAGCCGCCTTTCTCAATGGCCTCCAGCAGTTCCGAAATCAGGAGTCCGTCGCTGCAACTGGTAATCAATCGGCGATCAACTACAACGCCCGGAACGCGGCACCGGGGTCGCTGGACGCACTCAAGGTCCCAGCCGATGCACTTTCCCGCGATCAATGCTCGACAGGAATGCGGGATCGGTCACATCTCGACGAAACGCGGGTCAGGACCGCAGGCTCATTGCGGCGTGCAGGTTGTCGATTAAAGTGGGGGCCGTCCCCGATACATCAGCAAACCCTTTGCGACGGTAGACGGAAGTTACAACAGACTGGCGTTTCATGGGTTCTCCCGCATGTTCCATGGGTTCTAACACATAGAAGTGCGGCGACTTGTCGCAGACCGAAGTCGCTGATCGAGAACATTTGTCCTCCATCATTGGAGGGAAAACCTGACGATTGCTAACATGATGCGTCAGACCACCATTCATGGGTCGGATACGGGGCAAAAACGACATCATGGCCGTTCTGCAGCAAATCCGCGGCACTACACCCTTCCAAATTCATCGACTGAATCAGTCCGTCACCTCCCTGGGGCGTCATGAATCGTGTGACGTCGTGATTGATGTCCCACAGGTGAGTCGTTCGCATGCGATCATCACCCGCGATCAGGATGATCAGTATTTTGTGGAGGATCTGCAGAGTCGCAATGGAACAAAGGTTAACGATCGAAAGATCAGCGAACGAACACGTCTTTACGACGGCGATCGCCTTGAGATTTCGTCGCATACCTGGCAGTTTCTGTGCGAACACGGTTCGACGCGCACCGGGAACTGGGCTCATGTGCCTCAGGAAATTGCCGTTGCGGTTTGCTCAGATCCCCACGATGCTCAGAGCGTACGGAGTGTTCAGCAGAATGATTTCATCTGTTCGGAAGAACTGAACGCCGCGCCCTTCGATCAGTCCGGTATTATCACTGAACTCCCGCTGGACAATCCTGCACTTCTGATGCCGGCAGCGGCTGCGAATGTCTGCCTTCGCAGTGTGCTGCAGCTGATTCACGCTCTCACACCGGAACTGTCGACGGATGAACTGGTTTCGGAACTGTCGTCGGCCATCTTCCGAGCGATTCCGGCGGCAGAACGTGTCGCCGTCATTCTGGAAGATGATTCCGGCGCGGGGGTTCGAGTGGCCGGAGCGTTTGTGCGAGGTCCGGTTGATCATCTGGAAATCAGTCTGGCGCTGATCCGTCACGGTCTGAACGCGGCACGTGCCACAATGACAGCAGCGTCGTGTCTGCAGGGCAGCGAGTCACCA
>JAGQPY010000227.1 GCA_020426485.1 Planctomycetaceae bacterium | reverse complement strand
GGGCTGCTGACCTGAATACGCCGATGAGCGGTTGATTCGTTGCGAACATTCAACAGGACTCGCCCGTCGGCCAGTTCGATAGCCACCGTTTCGTTGGGATTCACGAATTCGTCGGTACAGGGAACCGCAATCTCACTGGCATGCCATGTTGAACCGCCATCGTCGCTGTAGATGGTGGCCGTGACGCTCGGGCGATGAGCATTCCCGCCGGTTCCGGTCGACAGCCAGACCGGGACGATCAGTCGACCACTGTTCGGATGTCGCTGAGAAAGCTGAATGCCGTGGTTTGGTCCGGTCGCCAGAACCTTCCAGTCATACGCGCTGCGAAAGCCTTCGAAGACCGACGTGATTTCCACAGGCGTCGACCAGCTGATCCCATCATCATCACTCCGCTGGTAGAAGCACCGCATGTATTCCAGGCAGAAGAGCAGATGCACGGTGCCATCTCGATCTGCAATGAGTACTGGATTGTTGTAGGTGACGGTTTCAGGATTTGTATTCTTCAGCAGCAGGGAAAACGGATTTTTCTGTTTGGGGCCGTCGACGTTAACAATCTTCTGTGGATTGCTCCACGTTCGGCCGTCATCCGTCGAACGGCGCAGCAGAATATCGATGTCATCCCAGTCCGAGCCGGCATTGCGACGAGCTTCACACCAGGCAAGCACCGTGCCTTTTGCCGTCACAGCGATTCCGGGAATGTGGTAGCGGTTGTAGCCGCCATCGCCTGCGACGAAGAGATCAGTTTTGGTGATTTCCCCCGCGCTGATGTGTGTGGAAGGCAACCACAAGGCAACGACAGCAGCGATGAGACGGATTTTGGCTTTGAACGGTCTGTTGAGCGTGCGATGCGTCATTCTGTGATTCCAACGACTTTCAGAAGTGGCCGACTCAACGCGGCCCGTTGAGCTTTGAGGGTGACTGCGACAATGAATCAACCAAAACACACCGAATCCGTATTATCACGGCGCTCTGCTCCGTGTGTCGGCCTGCATTGGTCGCTCAGGTCCAGCATATGGCCGCCATCATAATGTGATCGGCGCTGCCTGAGAATTCGCCAGCCCGAATCCTGCCTGGAGGCGTGTTTTCCAACGTTCCAGACTCGCATGCCATGGCCTGAGAAGCTCAGCGTTGTTCGCGTTGCTCCGGTTGATGTCTGCTGCTGAACCTGTCACTATCCGCCACAATCTGTGGACGATCCCGCAGTCATTGAACTGACGAATCGTCGGCGTTTCATCGAAGAAACATCGGTCTGACGTCGATCGGGAGCGGCGGTGCCGCGTACTTTTTCTGTTCCATTTGCCTGATTCTTTTTCGATCGAACCGCGACCTCAGTGCCACACGCCGGTAACGTTGATTACGGAAATGTCATGCTGACCATTGAACGATTTTCCTTTGGCGTCGGAGACCGCTTTGCTCACCAGGCGAAGGCTCAACTGGCTGCGTTTTGCCAGCTGAAGAACCTGGGCGTGCATGTGGCTCCGGTGTGGAATAAGTCCAATCGCGAACACACCTTCGTGGGGTCTGAACCGCAGAGCGTTTTCGATGCGGCTCAGGCGGCTGTGAAGGATCTGAACTGGACTGACCCGTGGCATGTGGACGCAGATCATATCGGTATCAAGACGGTGGATCGCTTTCTGGCGTGTTCGGACTTCTTTACTCTGGACGTAGCCGACTTCATCGGAGCCAATGCGGCACCGGACGACGTCCGCGCGTTTGTGGACCGACATTCGGAACTGCTGGGGCAGGTAGAGATTCCCGGCATTGACACGCCCTTTCAGACCTCGCATGAAGACGTATGCCGAGTGGCGACCAAGTATCTGGCCGCCGTTCAGGAAGCTGGTCGCATTTATCGACACATCGCTGCCGCGAAAGGAGAAGACCAGTTCATTGCTGAGGTCTCCATGGATGAAACCGATGCGCCTCAGACACCGCCGGAACTTCTGATCATTCTGGCCGCACTGGCGGATGAAGGGATTCGAGTTCAGACCATTGCCCCAAAGTTCACGGGCCGGTTCAACAAAGGCGTGGACTACGTCGGCGATCTGACGCAGTTTGAAAAAGAATTCAACGACGACCTGGCCGTCATCGACTTCGCCGTGAAGCAATACGGGCTGCCGAAGGTCCTGAAGCTCAGCGTGCACAGCGGCAGTGATAAATTCAGTTTGTACCCAATCATTCGGCGAGCCATGGCGCGAACGGGCGCGGGATTTCACCTGAAGACAGCCGGAACCACCTGGCTGGAAGAAATGATCGGTCTGGCCGAAGCCGGTGGTGACGGGCTGGAACTGGCGAAGGAGATCTACGCGTACGCACTGTCTCACATCGACGAATTCTGTGCTCCCTACGCAGCCGTGATTGATATCGACCGCAGTCAGCTTCCGTCGTCGGATGAGGTCAATGACTGGTCGGGGACTCAAATGGCGAATGTTCTGCGGCACATCCCAAACCACTCAGAATTCAATATGCATGTGCGACAGTTGTTGCATGTGTCGTTTAAGGTTGCCGCGAAAGCGGGAAGTCGGTACTCGGACCTGTTGAAGGCCAATGAAGCCATTGTGGCAAAGCAGGTGACGGAAAACATTTTCGACCGTCACATGCGTCCGCTGTTTCTGGATACGTAACAAAGGTGTACTCCCCGCCGGGAGTTCATCGAAGTCTCGTTCCGTTTGATTCTGCGAAAACGCAGGACGTTTGCCGCATCGAAGACTGACCTAAGAGCCGAGATATCAAAGTCACAATCAAGTCAGGACATCAGAGAACACGCATGGAAACTCGTCGACTGGGACAAACTGATCTGGAACTGCCGATCCTGAGCTTCGGGGCGTCATCACTGGGACAGGAGTTCCGTTCCGTCCGTCTGGACGAAGCTTTGCAGAGTGTCCATGTGGCTTTGGAATGCGGGCTGAACTTCATTGATACGTCCCCGTTCTACGGACGTGGCATGAGCGAAGTGCTGCTCGGGATTGCTCTGCGAGACGTGCCTCGCGACAGCTACACGCTGTGTACCAAGCTGGGACGCTACGATCTGACACACTTCGATTTTTCCGCAAAGCGTGTTGCGGAAAGCGTGGACGTCAGTCTGCACCGACTGGGAACCGACCACCTGGATATCGTGCTGTGTCACGATATCGAATTTGTCCCGATGCAGCAGATTGTGGATGAAACCATCCCGGCTCTTCGGAAGATTCAGCAGGCGGGAAAGGTTCGCTATGTTGGTTTCAGCGGCTATCCGCAGAAGATTTTCCGCTTCATCTGTGATCAAATCGATGTGGACTGCGTACTGTCGTACAACCAGTACACACTTCAGAATACTCGGTTTCCTGACGAAACCGTTCCCTACCTCAAACAGAAGAAGGTCGGCATCATGAACGCCGGCCCGTTCAGTGCTCGACTGCTGACGAATGCTCCATTGCCTCCCTGGCTCAAGGAACCTGAAGACGTCAAGGCGGCGGCTCGATCGGCTGCAGAGCTTTGTGCGGCCAACAATGTTGACATCGCTCAGCTGGCCCTGCAGTTTTCCTGTGAACATCCGGACATTACGACAACGATCGCCGGTAGTGCGAACCCAGGCAACATTCGCAAATGGGCAGATTGGCTTATACAACCGATTGACAGAAGCCTGCTTTCAGATGTGCTGAAAATCTTCGAGCCCGTCAAAAACATCGGGCATGTCGAAGGGCTTCCTGAAAACAACTGATTCCCTGATGTTCGCGGCAGACTTCTGCCGTCCCTCCTGTTCACGATCCGTCCAACGCCTGCTTCAGGACCCGCCCCAATGATTATTGATGCTCACCAGCACTTCTGGAACCTGAGTCTGCCCTTCAACTACGGCTGGCTGCACACTCAGCAAAATGAACGGATCTGCCGCAGTTATCTGCCCAGTGATCTTCGCGATCACCTGAAGGCGTGTGGGGTGGACAAGACGATTCTGGTGCAGACTCAGCATGATCCGGAAGAAAACCTGTGGGGGCTGCGGCTGGCCGATCAGAACGACTTTGTTGCGGGAGTCGTGGGCTGGGTGGATCTTGCTTCGGAGAAATGCGAAGAACAACTGCTGCACTTTATGGAGTACCCAAAGTTTGTGGGGGTTCGCCACATCGTGCAGGATGAACCGGATGACGATTTCATCATTCGCCCGGATGTGCTGCGCGGATTGAAGGTCCTGCAGAAGTACAAAATTCCCTACGATCTGCTGTTTTACACAAAGCACCTCAGGCATGCTGTGACTTTGGGAAAAGAGCTGCCGGAACTGCAGATGGTGGTGGACCATCTGGCAAAGCCAAAAATCAAGACTGGTGAAATCGATGAATGGGAAAAGGATCTGAAGGCCGCCGCTGAATTCCCCAACATTCACTGCAAGCTGAGCGGCATGGTAACCGAAGCGGACTGGAAGAACTGGAAGCCCGCTGATCTGAAACCCTACGTCGAAGCGGCTTTGGAAGCTTTCGGCCCGGAACGATGCATGTACGGCAGTGACTGGCCGGTCTGCGAGCTGGCGGCCAGCTACGATCAGGTCTTCAATGCTTTGAACGAAGTCATTGGAGAGATTTCGGATACGGAACGTGATCAGATCTTCTCCGGGACAGCTCGACGATTTTATCGACTTCGCTGAGACGGGCGTGGCGTTTGACAGAGCTGTCTGTGCGGCGATAATCCTGAACAGGAAATTCCGGAAACATCCGCCGATCTCCGACTGACGGCAGAAAGGCGTGTTTCCTTGCCGTTGCCTCATGTCCTCAGGTTGACATGATGAGGGAGATGATCAGTGTCGCCGTTGAGGAAGAAGACTCCGTTGTACACCACCACGGAAGAAGTGGAAGGATTGCGGGCCGCGGGCCGGTTTAATGCTCAACTGATGGACTACCTTCGCGATTTTGTGAAGGCGGGTGTCACTACTCTGAAGCTGGATCAGCTGGCCTACGAATACACGATGGATGCCGGTCACACACCCGCCTGTCTGGGCTATCAGGGATATCCCAAAACAATCTGCACCAGCGTCAACGAAGTCGTTTGCCACGGAATTCCCAACGAAACGCCGTTGAAGGATGGTGATATCGTCAACGTCGATATCACCACGATTGTGGACGGCTGGTATGGTGATCAGTCCGAAACGTTCATGATTGGTGACGTTTCCGAAGAAGCTCGACACCTGGTGCAGACAACCTTTGAGTCACTGTTTGTGGGCATTCGAGCCTGCAAGCCCGGCTGTGCCGTGATTCAGATTGGTCGAGCCATTCAGACGTTTGCCCAGAATGCCGGGCTGTCTGTTGTGAGAGAATATCAGGGGCACGGAATCGGCCGTGATTTTCATCAGGAGCCAGGTGTACCGCACTTTCCGACTCCCACGGCCAGCCGCGATATTCTGCATCCGGGCACCTGCTTCACGATTGAGCCCATGTTGAACGTAGGTGGCTGGCGAACAAAGGCTGATAAGACCGATGGCTGGACCGTTCGGACCATGGACCGTTCCCTGTCCGCCCAGTTCGAACACACGCTCCTGATGACTGAAGACGGACCGGAAATTCTGACGCTCACTCAACGTGGCCCTCAGGAAGGTGATACGCTGGCGGCTCTGACATCATCATCCGGTTGAGATTCCGGCAGGTCGACACGACATCACTCAAAACCAGTAAAGCCGATTTGCTGACGGGACACTCTGTTTCAGGGGAATCTTCATGCTGCGATTTATGTGGGTCGTTGTGCTGGTCTGTGGTTTGGCGGGAGTTACCCTGGCTCAGCAGAATGAAGAAGCGCCCATCGACATTCTTCTTGTCGGAGGCACGGTTCACGTTGGAACCGGAGAAGCTCCGGTGGTGACCGATGTTGCAATTCGCGGTTCAAAGATTGTGACGATTGGTGATCTTGCCGAGCGATCTGCCGAATGGCGGCTGGATTGTACCGGCAAGGTGGTGTGTCCGGGCTTCATTGACCTGCACAATCATTCTGACGGTCCCATCGTGCGGTCTGAGACGCGGGCGGCAGCCAATTTTGTGACGCAGGGCTGCACAACAATGGTCACCGGCAACTGCGGTTCCGGTCCTGTTGACACGGCCAAATACTATCGCAGCATTGATGAACACGGAGCCGGAACCAACATTGCTCATCTGATTCCTCAGGGTTCTGTGCGAGAACGTGTGTTGGGTTCGGCCAATGTGAGCCCCACCGATGAACAGATGCAGGAAATTCTTTCGCTGACCGAACAGGCCATGCTCGACGGTGCGTGGGGAATGACGACCGGGCTGATTTACGTTCCCAGTTCGTATGCTTCGACTGAAGAAATTACTCTGATGGCTCGCGTGGTGGCAAAACACGGCGGCATCTACGCCAGTCATATTCGCGGCGAAGGAACGGGTCTGCTGAAGTCGGTCGACGAAGCTCTGCAGATCGGCCGTGACGCCGGACTTCCTGTTCATGTTTCTCACTTCAAGGCCAGTGGTCGAGACGCATGGGGCCTTGTTCGTGAAGCCGCTCGCATGATCGCCCAGGAGCGCGATCAGGGGCGAAATGTGACGGCGGATCAATATCCCTACATCGCGTCGAGTACGTCACTGGGAGCCACGTTGCTGCCCAGTTGGGCGCGAGAAGGCGGGACGAAAGATCTGGTTCAACGTCTGGACGATCCGGATTCCGGGCCAAAGCTGAAAGAGTTGCTGCAGAAGGCGATTACTGATCGCGACGACGGACATGCGGTTCGGATCGCCAGCTATCGGAAACGCACGGACTGGGTCGGTGCCAGCCTGCGAGACATCGCCGAGCGCGAGAAAAGAACGGCTGTTGACATCGCCGAAGAAATCCTTCGCAACGGAGGAGCCAGTATCGTGAACTTCAGCATGAGCGAAGAGGATGTCCGATATCTGATGACCATTGACTGGGTCGCCACGGCTTCGGATGGTGGAGCGAAGATTCCCAACGCAACTCGTCCCCACCCCAGAAACTACGGCACGTTTCCTCGCAAACTGGCGTACTATGCACTTCAGGAACAGGTCCTGCCATTGGCCGCAGCCATTCGCAGCATGACCAGCCTGCCGGCGTCCATTCTGAAGATGACCGACCGCGGATTGCTGAAAGAAGGTCTTGCTGCCGACATTGTGGTCTTCGACCCCAAACAGCTTCGTGATACCGCCACCTTTGAAGATCCGCACCAGTATGCGACTGGAATAAACTATGTCTTTGTCAACGGCGTTCCCGCTGTCAGCGACGGCCATCTCACTGGAGCTCTCGCCGGTAAAGCTCTGCGATCAACGTCCTTTGTTGATTCAGCTTCCAACGCTGCCGGAAATTAACCTACGGTCGGTGTCGGGCCACTGTCGAAGACCGCTTCACATCGATTGACCTGAGCCTTGGCCGGACAGCGCCATTTCCGAGTGCGGCCACTTGTCGCCACTTTGGATTTTGCAGGATGATGATCGCCGAAGCGAGCCTTGGACTCTCAGAGGCATTCACGACAACTCCCAAGCCACCGATTCTTCGTTGAATCAGGCGATCAACAGGACCCAAGGTCTCAGAACCTGACACGGAATTCGTAAGCGCTACTCGCCGGGCCTGTAGCGGAATTCGTCAGAATTCCTACCCATTCTGCGACCAGTCAATTCTTGGCTGCCGCTCGCGGAAACGCAATGTTGAATCAAAGCCAAAGCGGCGACAAGTCGCCGCACTCCAAAAGAAGATCGGGCGCTGGCCAGTGAGATTCCCCCCTGTGAATTTGAATCAGACACAACGCGGCGAGAACAGGGTCATCGGGTTTCTGCGTGATCTTGTGGCGTTGTTGCAGTTCCTGGCAGCGTGTGCATTGCTTCTAACGTTTGTCGCCAGGCACTGGTGGTTGGCCGATCTGCTGGCAAACCTTCGTATTCAGATCATCGCTGGATGTGCTTTGCTGCTGTTGATGGCCTGCATGACTTTTGATCGCCGTTCGCTTTTCCCCGGAATTTTTCTGTTACTCTTCGCAGGTTGGCCCCTGGCCGGGCATATGATTTCCCATCGCCTGGGTGACGGTTCCGTTTCGTCAAATGTGGATGTGCCGTCGATTTCCATATGTACCATCAACGTTCTGTCCGGCAACCGACGCATGGATGACATTGCCACTGCCATGGTTGAACATCAGCCTGATGTGATTGCGGTTCTGGAAGTGACTTCCGGTCACATTCATGATCTGCGAACGCGATTTCAGACTGTGTATCCGTATCAGTGGTTTCGAGCTGACGATCGGGGAAACTTTGGAATCGGGCTTCTCAGCCGAATTCCTTTTCGTACCGTTCAGGAAGTGGTGTTCAACGACTCGCGAATTCCGTCCGTGGAGGCAGAACTGCAGTTTTCCGAAGCTCAGTTACTGACGTTGATTGCCACTCATACATTGCCACCGATGGGTCCGACGGCGTTTGCTCATCGCAATCAACATCTGGCAATGCTGGCAGAACATGTGGTCGACACTGCGTCACGAAATCCGATCGTGGTTGTGGGCGATTTGAATCTGACGCCGTGGTCACCCGTCTATGACGACTGGCTGCAGAATTCCGGTCTAAATTCGGCTCTGGCAGGGCCGTATGCATTCCCGACTCACACCTGGTACCGGTTTCCATCGATGCTGTTCGGCCTGTGTCTGGATCACTGCTGTGCCACTCCGGATGTGCAGTGTTCGGAGCGACATGTTTCCGGCGACTTTGGTTCCGACCATCGGGCCGTGACA
>JAGQPY010000226.1 GCA_020426485.1 Planctomycetaceae bacterium | reverse complement strand
GCATCAAACAGATATTCAGGCGTTCTTATGCCCCGCCATGGTCGAGTGCAATTCCTACTGCTGCATGTGAATATGTTGTGTAGAATGAATGTCAAGTCCACACGTAGTGTGTTGGTATGCCCGCCACCGGAACATCGGCTACGGGACAGCACTAACGTATTCTTCCTCATCGGTAGGGGATGTTCTATACCGGGTAAACGTTCAACTCAGAAATCGCGTGTGTGAAATTCGCAAGTGTCCGCAGCAATTGTCGATGAGCAGGTCCGATCAGAGTTCACGACGTTGTCAGTCAGGAAGTGTTCACACACATGGCGGATCAGCCGGTTGATGAATGCAGAATGAACCTGACGCCTGTAAACGCAGGTCGTGAAGTCTCTGCCGAGAAAGCTCTTCTGTCGCAGGAGCACTGTGCCGGAGCGCATTTGTTCTGCGGAACGACATGCAGCCGCTCATTGATTCACGTTGAATCAGTCCCTGTGTGATTCGGGCAGAACATTTCGGCAGGCGGATCGCAAAATGACAGTCCTGGCGTGCATCGAAAGATGTGGCTTTCGATGCACGCTCAACAGACAAAGCCTTACAGACAGAATATGCAGATCGGAGACACGTCGATGAGTTGGTTGTGCAGAGTTTCTCAAAGGGTTCGGGTCTTGTTCGTGGGTGTTGTCGTTCCGGGGCTGATCATGGCCGTTCTGGGAGCGATGTATTATTCCGACGCACGAAGCCGTGCCGTGGAACAGTGTAAGCATCAGGCTCGCACGTTGTGCCTTTCTGCCGATGCAACACGAGAGCACCAGGAGTCTCAGTGGGCCAATGGCATCTACAATCGCGATTCATTGCGAGAGTGGTGGAAAGACGGTCAGTCAGAGAAAGTCATGTCCGCAGTTCCGATTGTTGTTGCGATGTCGGTGCTTGAACGAAATGCGGACAAGAGTGGTTACGAGTTTCGGGTGCCCGCCTTTGATGCCAGAAACCCGGACAATCTGCCGAGCGAATTTCAGGCAGCTGCACTGCGGGAAATGGAAACGAATGGTTTGGAAGAGATCGTCAAAGTAAATGAAGACACAGATTCGGTTCACTACTTCCGGGCGACTCGACTGACGCGATCCTGCCTGATGTGCCACGGTGATCCCAATGACTCAGAATCGCTCTGGGGCACCTCAGACGGCACTGACGTGACGGGGCATAAGATGGAGAACTGGAAGGTCGGCGAGATGCATGGGGCACTTGAGATTGTTCAGTCTCTTGGACCGGCCAATGCGGCTGCGAATCAGGCACTTGCGGAAGCAGGTATGGGAGTCGTCTTCGGACTGGTGATTTGCGGCGTCCTGTCGATGGTGGCTTTGAGATCGATTCAGGAAGACGAACGCGTCCACGCCGCCACAATCGGCAATGAAGTGGCTCAGGAAGTCTCCGACAATACAGCGCATATCGCATGTGCGATCGAACAACTCTCATCAAATGTCAAGAACATTGCTCAGGGAGCCGGACTGGCATCCAATACCGCAAAGGATGTCGTTCGACGGGTGCAGGCCACGAACAGTCGTGGTGAAGCTCTGGGAGAAAGCAGTCGTGAAATCGGAACGATCGTACAGATGATCGAATCCATTGCTGAACAGACAAACCTTCTGGCGCTGAACGCAACGATTGAGGCCGCTCGGGCTGGTGACGCGGGCAAGGGATTCGCGGTTGTGGCCGGAGAAGTGAAGGGACTGGCTCAGCAGACATCCGAAGCCACGGGCACAATCACCAAACGGATTACGTCGATTCAGGAAACGTCGGAGGAACTTCTTCGCGATCTGCGTGAAGTTCAGGCTGTGATTCATCGAATTGACGATTCTCAGGAAGAAATCGCCGGTGCGGTCGGGCAACAGCAGATTGCCACCGAAGAGATCAGTCGCACCGTTCATAAGGTACTGAATTCCAGTCGGCTGCTCAGTGAAAAACTGAAAACAGGATCAGTCGCCTGATGGGTATGCCCACTCGGCATTAACCCGTAGCGGTTGCTCACAAGGCAGGACAGAGGCGCCTGGTCCAGGGGGGATTCCCTTGTTCCAAACCCGCTGGCAGAAGTTTCTTTTTTGTCAGGAATCAGGGTTTTCCTCCAGACCAGGTTTCTGTTTCGGCGGAACCGTTTTGCGTGGGCTACCTTTCAGAGTTCCTCACTGGGCGATCAGCCTGCGCGGACAGGAACGGCCGTCCGGATGGCTGTTCAGCTCGGGATCAACATCTCATTTATTGAACTGGATTGACAAGATGACTACTGCAGTTTCTGAACCGTCGCGACTGTCGCCGGATATCGAGAAACGACTTTGTTCGCGAGCCGAAGATATCGGCACACTGCCCGCGGTTGCTCTTCAGGCGATCGACCTGTCCAATGATCCGGACTGCGAAATTCGAGACTTCGCGGCTCTGATTGAACGGGATCCGTCACTGGCCACGGGCATCCTGTCGATGGCAAACTCTGTCCTGTACTGCACCGGCAATCCCGTGTTGAATCTGAAGCAGGCCGTGTTGAGGCTTGGATTCGATCAGTGTCGCTATCTGATTCTCTCCACCAGCATGGGTGCTCTGATGAAGAACATCCGCCTGGAAGAAGAATGGGTTCGCGAGACGCTGTGTCGCCACGGTTACGTGGCGGGTCTGCTGGCGACCAAGATCAGCCGAAGTCTGAACATCAATACCTCGGGTGAAGAGTTTGCTGCCGGGCTGATTCACGATTTTGGACGGACGGTTCTGGCGGTCTGCTTTCCTGAAGACTTTGCGGAAGCCGATCCCATGTCCTTCGACGAAACCGCCGATGACGCCATGGCAATTGAGCGGCAGGTCCTGGGAACCGATCACGCAGAAGTTGGCCTCTGGTTTGGAGAAAGAAACAAGCTGCCTGAAGCCCTGAATGAAGTGATCTACCTTCACCATCAGCCGGAAGCCGCGACCATCGATCCCATTCTGACGGCATTGATCAACATCAGTGACCATATGGCCAACTATCTGCAGCGAACGGGAAACAGTGTTGGCTACACGTTGGAATGTAACGCGGCGGTTGCGGTCCTGGAGGCACACGGCATTTCCAATGTTCACAGTCGCCTTGCAGATGTCGCCCCGGCGCTGATGGAAAATGCGCTTGCTGAGGCCGATGAAATGGCGTGCTTCTGATCGCCATCTGTTGCGTTCGATCTCCCATCAGCGAATGACGTGGCTGTCGCACAATGCGATCCACCTGATCGATGGTTGCCATCGACGCTTCTGAAAAACGACCAACTATCAAACGATGAAACGGACAACGAGATCACAATGTCTCACCCTATCCGAGTCCTGATTGCAGACAAATCGTCGGCCATGCGTCGAGTTGTCTCGGAAACACTGTCGCGAGCTGGTGGCATTGATGTCATCGGCGCCGCTTGCGATGGCCGAGAAGCACTTTCGTTGACTCACGATCTCAAGCCGGACGTCGTCATTCTGGACAATGATCTGCCCGGTCTCACCGGCGAGGAAGTACTCAGGCTGCTGCGAGCCAGTCAGCCGAAACTTCCGATCATTATGTTCAGTTCGTTGTCTCTGAGAGGCATCGACGCGACGTTTCATTCTCTGAGTTCCGGTGCTACGGACTTCGTGGCCAAGCCGGTCGCCGCCGGACACGTTCTGCAGGCTGTGCGCCATATCGAATCTCAGTTGCTGCCCAAAGTGCAGCACTGGGGCAGCCTGAAACTCGGCCGCTTCGTTGTTCCCGGAACTGAAACGACCGCTCACACGCGGCTTCAGCTGCCCGTCAGGCCTTCCGTGCCGACAAAGTCCGCCGCACGCGGCAGACCTCAGCGGATTGAGGCCGTTGTGATGGGCATTTCGACGGGAGGTCCCAACGCGCTGGCGGAAGTCGTTCCGAAATTCCCGGCGGACCTTGGCGTGCCGATTCTGATTGTTCAGCACATGCCTCCAATGTTCACTCGACTTCTGGCCGAACGACTGGACCAGCTGGGCCCGCTGAGTGTTCGCGAAGCCGTTCCCCAGGCGGAAGTTCGTCCCGGGCAGATCTGGATTGCTCCGGGCGATTATCACATGACCGTTCGACGGCAGGGCGACCGCGTGCTGATCGATACCAATCAGAACGAACGAGAGAATTCGTGTCGACCGTCGGCCGATGTTTTGTTTCGATCGGCCGCTGAGGTCTGGGGGGGAAACGTGCTGGGCGTCATCATGACGGGCATGGGAAAGGATGGCCTTGAAGGCTGTCGCTGCATTCGTCCGCTGGGCGCGAACATTGTTTGTCAGGACGAAGCTTCCTGTGTCGTCTGGGGAATGCCACGGGCCGTGACGGAAGCCGGACTGGCGGATCATATCGTCGGCTTGAAGAACATGGCTGATGAGATCGTTCGACAGGTGCGCATCGCAAACAAAACGCTCGTACCGGCCGGTGCCGTCTGAATTCGCGAAATCAGGTTTGGCGAAAAGACTACGGTGTTCCGGGAGGCCCGGACGACACCGGGACACAGACATAACGAGGCACGGACAAAACGGGACAGGCACCCTTCCCGATGGGTGTATCGCAGGTTTTCTGCCGCGTTGTGGGAGCCAGCCCCGGTGTTGTCAGCGGGTCTGAGAACAACGTTGATGGAACCGGCCGCAGATCGATTTTTGTCGATGTCGGACAGTTGGCATCAAGTAAACATCGCTGTGTCCTTCCGAGTTCAAAAAACTTCTTGTCTTCAGACGGTGTGCGAATGCTCTGGAATGCACGGGGCTCGCGGTACAGGATTCCGAAAATGTCGCTGACTCAAATTGAAATTGACATCTTAAAAGACGTGATCGTCCGAGCCTCCGGCAACAGATTCTCGGACAGCCAGAGCTACCTGCTGGAATCACGTCTGCTGCCGGTCGCTAAGACCGCCGGATTGCCCGATGTCTCCGCACTTGCTCACGAACTGCGGCGAGGTTCCGGAGGTCCTCTGGCAGATCAGGTTGCTCAGGCAATGACGATCAATGAAACCAGCTTCTTTCGGGATCAGCAGCCGTTTGACACCCTGCAGAACGACATGATTCCGGAACTGCTGCGACGACGCTGCAGCGAACGGCGTCTTTCGATCTGGTCAGCCGCGTCGTCCAGTGGGCAGGAAGCTTACAGCATCGCGATGGTTGTTCGGGAAGCGTTTCCGCAACTGGAAACATGGGATGTTGAAATCGCAGCGACCGATCTGTCCGACGAAATGGTCGAACGAGTGCGCGAAGGACGTTACAGCCAGTACGAAGTCGGTCGAGGACTCCCGGCACGTTTTCTGGTCAAGTACTTTGAACGCACCGGGCTGAACTGGGTCATCAGGCCGGAGATCCGTCGACTGGTTAAACCACGAAAACTGAATCTGTTGCAGCCCGGTATCGTGACGAAAAAATACGACGTGGTCTTCCTGAGAAACGTTCTGATCTACTTTGACGAACAGAGCAAGCTTCAGATTCTGAACCACATCCGCCAATCGATGCGGGATGATGGTTACCTGATCCTGGGAGGCGGTGAAACTCTGTTTAACAGTAACCTGCCCTTTCAGCGATCAAGAATCGCCAATTGCGGCTGCTTCCAACCGACGACTGCTGAGCAGACGGTGTCGTTGCCGTCCTTTGCAGAAAGTGGTCGCGCCTTTTCCCTCGCGGGCCACGGCAGTTCGCGGGTGCGTCAATGAAACAGGCCGGATCGGGCGAAACACCGATCCGGCCTGAATATCTTTTCCGCGAAAGCGAACCGGACTCTCAAATGGTCGGAGTCGGAAGTTCGGGTTTCAGCAGGAACGGGAACACTCGGATTGCTTCGCCCGCAGGGTGATCCTTCTTATAGGCGAGTTGAGCGGCTCGATCCGCCGCAAACTGAAGGCGAGTGAAGTCCAGTCCGCAGAAGCTGTCCATGTCGGCTTCCGCCGCGACGTCGGCAAACATTTCGCCGGCAGACGCCGCGTGTCGCCGCACGCCGTGGATACTTCGTTCGCGCACTTTAACGCCGGCCGCAGACAGTTTAATCAGGCCCTTCAGAAAACGACCGGATGTTGTGTCAGCCCCCGAGACTCTCCACAGACGCTCCCACTCTTCGTGGGCTTCCCAGTAGTAGCCAAGATTGAAGAAATCGATGGCCAGAAGGTAATTGCGATTTTCAAACCAGTTTTCCTGACTCAGAGCCTTCGGGCCCTGACCCGCCATATGTTTTCGGCCGTAACTGTGACCTTTCGGATCTCGAACCGGATGAGGTAAACCGGAGCCGGGAAAATAGGCATATTCCGGAACCGGGATGGACGGAAGCAGACGAAGGTAATCCGCATCAGCCATAATCATATTCAGCGAACTCCGACAAAATCTGGATGGTAGGTGAGCACTTTGAAGATGGGAGCGTTGTGGGAATGGCCCGATCGGCCAACGCAGTCACATTCTCAGAGCGATATTAAATTGGGAGCGTCACATCGTTCGTTGACTCGTTTCCTGCGACCATTCGTTTCCGGAGGAATTTCTTTTCCGCTCAGATCCGCCTGATTCCGACAAGGCAAAATTTGCCTGACCGTACCGAGCGGCATCCGGCTGAATCTGATCCGTTCGAAAAATCACTTGCGCGGGGCAGGTAAATCGCGATGGGGGTGAGTTCTGAGGAAGATCTGAAATCGTCTTTCCGACCAACCGATGCCGACCACGGTTTGTGGTTTCACGTCAAATGAAGTCTTTGACGGAATTCCGTGTTCCCAACCGATCCGTGCGAAGTCTGTCGAACTCTAGTCTGACAGCAAAAAAGCCAATAGGCTGCCCGGCCAACCTGGATTGGTAAGGGGGTGTCGTTTTGCTGATTTGACGTGTCTGAATCGGATGAGCGGGCGGCAACGGTTTCGCTGAGACTGGATGTCAGGGGATTCCGTTGGAAACCGCCCGATTTAACTCTCAACAACGATGAACGCCGGAGCCCAGACTTTACACCGAATTCGCGAAACTGCACGAACTTCTTTCAGTGAAAGACGCAGTTTTCAAACCTTCACACTCGCTCAATCCAAAGGCTTTTCGCAGTAATCCAGAAGCCCAGAGTTTTCCCACATCAACCAGGCGCCGCAACCATCAGAGTCAGAGTGACGGAAACGTCCCCAGTCGAGTGCGAATGACGCTCAGCGATGCCAACAGCCGGATGTTTCCCGGGCTGAAGCCAGTCCGTCCCGAGGGTTCCTCGGGGTTCAGGCAAGCGTTTGGCCAATGCCGGTGGACTTTGATTCCTCTGTCGGCAGGCAGAACACCGGAAATTTCCAGATGGCCGGAGAAGTTGTCTCAATCTTCGGACGACCAACCGTTGGTGATTGCCTTGCAAGGAGCTGCCGATATCATAGAAGTTGATACCGAGTCTCATTCTCGTGCTTCGCGTCTGTCGAAGGCCGGTTCAATGGATGAGACGGCGCGGAACTCCACTCAATCCCACCTGTTTTTGCGGTTTCTGCCATGACTGCAACTCGTCTTTCTACCGTGAACTCATCAGGTCATTTTCGTTGTCTTGATATTGAAGGCACCGGAGATGCGGTCGTTCGACTCAAGCAGATGGGGATCTGCAGTGGTCGGCTGCTGAAAGTGGTTCAGGCGGGCGATCCCATGGTATTGCTGGCCGTTGGCACTCGCATCGGCGTTTCTCGCAAGCTGGCCGAATGTGTTCTGGTGGAACCTGTTCTGCCTGCATCTGTACCGATGACACAGACTTCGGATCAGCCGGTGCTCTGTGGAGCGGGATCGGATGTCTGATTCGGTTGACGTTCCCCGTCAGAATTCAGCTTCCAATTCGAACACCGCATCGGCACGGCCTCAGGTTGCCCTTGTTGGCAATCCGAACACGGGCAAGACGACTCTTTTCAACAAGCTGACCGGATTGCGCGCGAGGACCGCGAACTACGCGGGCATCACGGTTGATGTGCGGACCGGAGTCACGTCCCTTCCCGGTCAGCAGGTTGAGGTCATCGATCTTCCTGGTCTGTACAGCCTGCACGCATTGAGTCCGGAAGAGAAGGTCACGCATGCGGCTCTGACGGGAAACGGTGGAGCTTCGCCTGTTCCCAGCGCGATTGTTCTTGTTCTGGACGCAACCTGTCTTGAACGCAATCTGTTTGTCGCCAGTGAAGTGCTGGAGCTGGGGCTTCCCACCGTGGTGGCTCTGAATCAGATCGATGCGGCCGAATCTTCCGGCATCACGATTGACGTTCCTGAACTCTCAAAAGAGCTTGGCGTCAACGTTATTCCCGTCAGCGCACGGACGGGGCGTGGTCTTTCGGAACTGAAGTCAGCGGTCAAGGATCTGATTTCCAATCCGCTGAAAATTCTGCAGCCGGAACCGGGGCGATCCTGTACCGCCGGATGTGTGGGCTGCACGTTTGCCGCGCGGTTCGACTGGGCTCAGCGAGTGTCCGGCGACACCGTCAAAGCGCCGGAGACACACGGGGCTCGGACGGCCGCGATCGATTCGGTGCTGACTCGACCAGTGATCGGTGTGCTGATGTTTCTGGCAATCATGCTGGGCATCTTCTACATGATCTTTTCACTGGCCAGCATTCCCATGGACATGATTGATGGCTCTTTCGGTGCGTTGGGAGAATGGGTTGAGGAACGCATTCCGGTGGATGGTGGGCATTCCGTTCTTTGGTTTCTGCTGAGCAGCGGGGTGTCGGCCGCCGTTCTGGCTCTGGGGTACACGGCGGCCGAAGTC
>JAGQPY010000225.1 GCA_020426485.1 Planctomycetaceae bacterium | reverse complement strand
CAGCACGTTGGTGAACAGCGGTCCCTGAATGAACTGGAAAGTCTTACGACCGGTTTCGGGATCATCCTGCAGAACGTCCGTGCCGGTGATGTCCGAAGGCATCAGGTCCGGAGTGAACTGAATTCGGCGAAAAGCCAGCTGCAGAATGGAGGCAATCGTGCTGCACAGAAGCGTCTTGGCCAATCCGGGAACACCGACCAGCAAACAATGGCCTCGACAGAACAGCGAAATCAACAACTGATCGACGACTTCGTCCTGCCCGATGATGACCTTGCCGATTTCCTGCCGCATTCTCTGATAGGCAACCATCAGCCCTTTGATGGCCTGTTCCTCCAGCTGTTCCTGACTGATGGACGATGACGCGGAGTTCTGCGAAGAGCTTGCTGACATGGGCATTCTTGAAAACAGTCGACGGACACACTGGTGCTCCATCGTAAATCGATGTCGCCTGACAGGGGCTGTGCCCTTGACCCAATGGCGTGGAAAGTCGGTTGACGTAGAAGATTCCAAGCGCCCAGACGCTCCCGTTGGTCACTTGAACACAAAGCTGCGCGCACCGTGCGAACAGCTTACTCCGTAAGATACTAAAGACGCCACATTGGAACCGGATCTCTGACGAAATGCGAGCCGACCGTGATGACAGGTCACGGAAAATCTTCAGCAGAACAGTCGGCCTGGATTTTTCTGCCGGATTTCTCCATTGAATTCCGAGAGCCAGAGACCGGTCACTTGAAGGACAACAACCGTTCGAGCCGCTGCATTCTGAACGCCCGGGCCAGCGATGAAATCAACGCGTTCCGACCGCAGCCGGAGCAAATCTCCGGAAACTGCGACATGGGATCGCACCTGTTTTGATTTCACGGCTGGTGATGTGGCCTGAGGCTCGCCAATCGCTGCCATCCGTCACGGAATGATTTTTGGCTGTCGAGACAACCCTGAATTATTCAGTGTCGACGACGTCATCGCGCGGGGTTTGGAGCAACAGGTGGTCAGCGTCGATCTGCTCGCTTCGGTCGCGGCGGCGATCGACCGTGTCGTCCGGCGATTGTTGCGGCCAGCCTGCGAATCGAGGAATTCATGCTGGCCGCGGCGAAGACCGATGGTTTCCGCACTTCTCTCTCCCGCGAGCCAGAACGCCTCATTCCGACCCGTGACCGGTATATCTCCGCGAAGTTGCGATGGTAATTGTTCGATGGTGTTGCTGCAGCCAGTTGCAGGCGACATCGGGCAGACTTTCGTGGCCACCTTCAAAGATGGTCACACGGGACGGCCCCGCCGAACGTCGCAGGTAAACGGTGCGTGGATAGTCGGCCGCAGAAACCAGATCAGACGCTGTGGGCGCGGCCAGTTTGCGATCGGACCAAAGTTGCTGCATTTCGACTTCGCTGATCTGAGGGGCGTTGTAAATCTGAGCCAGTTGATTGAAGGCTTGCAGCGAATGAGCGACCGGGACGGAGCCTGAATGTCCGTCGTGAACACCGGCGGCAATATCAACCGGAAGTCCTTTCGCCTGGTGCAGATGAAAGACCGGCGAACGGTCTCGATAATCGTCGTCCACTGTTTTTGACTGTCCCGGTGCGTCGCCCAGACACTTGAGAATCATCTGAGCGTAACGCTGAGGTTTTCCGTCGGGTGAATGGAAGCGATACCATTCTGCCAGATCGCTGATGCCGACCCATGCCGACACGGCGGAAAACCGATCCGGATGATGTCCGGCCATCAGCATCGCCATATGCCCGCCACCGGACACGCCTGCCAGATAGATGCGGGAAGGATCGACAGAAAACGTCTTCCTGGCCCAGTCGACGGCATCCAGAATGTCCTGTCGGGCAAACTTAGAACCGCAGGCTTTGGGTGTCTGATTGACGCCACGAAAATCAGGATGTACATAAATCCAATCTCGCTTCACGGCTTCTGTCAGCCATCGAGAATTATCCTGCTGATAATTGCCGCTCCACGAATGCAGAAACACAAACAGCGGCCGTGGTTTCTCGGAATGGTTCGGAGCCCAGTAGCGAACGTGCTGAACTTCGCTGTCCAGCGTGGAAATGAGTTCCACTTCCTGTAGCGCAGGCAGATCGTCGGCTGTCAGCGGCCGCCATGGGATCAGGGCAACGGAAGTGAGAAGGATGACGAACCGGGCAGGATGTTGCATAAGTCAATTGCGTGAAGAGTGCTGTGAGGACAAGCAAACCGGAACTGAACGACAGGTGTGCTGAAGAGCACAGTTAAGTGTGCGTCGAGTGCCTTCCGGAATCACTGCGTTGATCGTTCGACGTGGTTACCAAATGATACGACGTAGACAAAGCACGCAATGGAATCAAATGGGCGGGTGCGACTCGCCGCGTCGGGGCACTCGGCAGGCCGATCGGGAACACCGGGACGACTTCTGTTGAGCATCTCCACGTCGTGAAAACTCACGGACTGTACCCGAGAATGGCCGGCACAGAAAGCAGCGAAACATTGTTTCCGTGGTAGCGGCGTTATCTGGAATCGGAACGAATTCACGCTGGCATGTTAAGAATTCCGCGAACGGAACGATGGGCAACGGCGTTGTCATTCAAAAAATTGCGCGGGTCTGCGAGCCTGCCTGGTCGTGTGGCGCTGAAAGTCGAAATCGGGAGGGTGTGCAATGTGTGTTGCATGATTGTGTCGATCGGCACATCATTCGCACACTTGGTCGATCAAGGCGGACACGTCTTCCTGCAGGAGTGACGCCAGCGGCGAATGAACGCATCCGGCTGGCACCGTTGATAGGGTGTCGTAGTCCATGACAGGGAGTAAGGATCGAATGTCACGTTTAGGTTCGACTGTGGGAATGCTGGTCAAAACAGTGCTGCCCGCGTTGGCGGGACTGATCGGGCTGGGATTGATCATTGCCTGGCTGTCGGGGGCCTTCATCGAAAAGGTGCAGCCGGGCCGTGTGGAACAGCAACCGGAAAAGCTGGAAGGCCAGTCGACCGAACAGGTTCACGAAGTTCTGAAGGACTACATCGAAGAAGCCGTGGGAACATTGAAGGCGGCGAATCGAACGGAAGTGTCGTCCAAGGTTCTGGCAACCATACAGGAAGTCACAGTGGCTGCCGGTGACCTGGTCAAGGAAGGTGACCCACTGATTCGTCTGGACAACAGCGAACTGGAAGCTCGCGTTCAGCAGGCCGAACAAAGCCTGTCGGCTGCTCGAGCTGCCGCGGCCAAGGCCAAAGTGGACTTCGAACGCCTTGAAAAACTGGTGGCTCGCAACGCCACTTCCAAATCAGAATTCGATGCTGCAGAAGTGGCATTGAACGTGGCCATCGCCAATGAAATGCGAGCCGAACAAAGCGTTCAGGAAGCCAGGGTTGTGCGTTCGTACGCCATGATCACCTCGCCGAGGTCCGGCCGAGTGGTCGATCGTCTGGCAGAACCCGGAGACACGGCTCGCCCCGGCCAGCCGCTGCTGGTGATTTACGACGCCGCTTCCCTGCGGCTGGAGGCTCCCGTGTCAGAGCACCTCGCCGTGCGCATGAAGGTGGGTGATCGCCTGACAGTTCATGTGGATGCCGTGAATCGTACCACCAAAGCTGTCGTGGATCAGATTGTGCCGCAGGCGGATGCTCCCAGCCGATCGTTTCTGGTGAAGGCGACAGTGCCGCGGGCGGACGATCTGTTTGAAGGCATGTTCGGTCGGTTGCTCATTCCCGCCGGCCAGCGGACTCATCTGTGTCTGGCTCAATCCGCAGTTCACGAAGTGGGACAACTGCAGTTTGTTCAGGTGGTTCGCGACGACAACACTCTGGAACGACGCATGATTCGAACGGGTCAGGTTGGCATGCCGGGGCGCGTTGAGGTGCTCAGCGGGCTAAGCGTTGGAGAACGGGTGATTGTTCATGAAGAAGATGCCGAATCAACGCCGGCTGATTCGGATGCACAGACTTCTCCGAATGATGATTCGGGCAACGGTTCCGGCACTCGTTCGGTTGATGAATCGGCCGGGGCGTCGAGCAGCGATTCGCAATCCCGCGAGAATGGTTCACCGTCCGCAGCAGGAGTTCCGCAATGAGTGCCGACTCTGAGACCCAATCGTCGGAAGCCGGTGGAGGCAGTCCCGGCAACGTTCAGAATGATTCGGTTCTGACGGGGCTGGTGGAAGTGTTTTTGCGAGGCGACGTCGCGATCCTGCTGACGATTGTTTCTTTGATTCTGGGAGCTGTTTCGCTGTGGTTGACGCCGCGTGAAGAGGAGCCGCAAATCGTCGTGCCGATGGCAGATGTGCTGATTTCGGCCAGCGGACTGTCGGCAGAAGAAGTCGAAAAACAGGTCACCGAACGTGTCGAGCGCCTGCTGTCTCAGATTGACGGCGTGGAATATGTGTATTCCATGTCGCGTCCAGGTGAAGCGGTGGTCACGGTTCGGTTTTATGTGGGCGAAGACCGGGAAGATTCGCTGGTCAAACTGTACAACAAACTGCAGTCGAATGTGGACGCAATTCCCTCCACAGTCACAGGCTGGGTTGTGAAGCCCGTGGAAGTCGACGACGTTCCGATTGTTGTCGCCACGCTGTGGTCCGATCGAACAGAGCTATACGGCGACCACGAACTGCGTCGACTTGCTGAACAGCTTCGCAATGAAATTCAGGCGGTGCCGGATACGAATCGCGTGTGGGTGATCGGAGGACGTCCGCGTCAGATTCGTATCGAACTGAATCCAACAGCGCTGGCCGGACGAAAGGTTTCTGTCCTGCAGGTGGCTCAGGCATTGCAGCAGGCGAACGTCAACCAACGCGTGGGAGCATTCAATCAGCAGGAGACGGAATTTCTGGTGGATGCCGGCGTGTATTTTCGGGACGCCGGCGATGTTCGCAGGCTGGTGGTGACTGTCAGTGATGGTCGTCCGGTGTACCTTTCCGATGTGGCCGAAGTTCTGGACGGTCCGGCGGAATCCGTGTCTTACAGTTGGATGGGCTTCGGCGCGGCGGACAGGAGTCGTGCCGAAGAAATGAAAACACAGGGGCTCCCCACGGACGTTTATCCGGCCGTTCAGATTGCGATTGCCAAACGCAAGGGCACGAACGCGGTATGGGTGGCCGATGCGGTGAAGGAAAAACTGCGGGAGCTTTCGGGCGAGCTGTTTCCGGACGGAATTCGATATCGAATTACTCGCGATTACGGCGAAACGGCCAACGAAAAGGTGAACGAACTGGTCGAAGGTCTGATTGTGGCCGTGCTGACCGTGATTGGTTTCATCGGTGTGGTTCTGGGCTGGCGAGCCGCTCTGGTGATTGCTCTGGCGATTCCCGTGTGTTACAGCCTGACGCTGTTCATCAACCTGATGGCGGGCTACACCATCAACCGCGTCACCATGTTCGCGCTGATTCTGGCGCTGGGACTGCTCGTGGACGACCCGATTACAGACGTTGAAAATATTGCTCGCTATTTTGCGATGAGAATCCTGCCCGCGCGTCAGGCAACTCTGAAAGCCATTCAGGAAGTTCGACCCGCGTTGATTCTTTCCACGCTGGCCATTATCGCCAGCTTTCTGCCGATGGCCTTCATCACGGGAATGATGGGGCCGTACATGGGCCCGATGGCTTTGAACGTGCCGCTGACCGTCACAATGTCGACGGTGGTGGCCTTTGTGCTGACGCCATGGCTGGCGATGGTATCACTGAAGAAGCTGCTGTCCGGAAGCGAAGGCGAATCTGCAGAGAACGGGGCCGATGTCACGAATGGAATTCTGTATCGCTTCTTTCGAGCCTTCCTGACGCCGCTGCTCGACCACCGCATGCTCAGTTGGTCGGTCCTGCTGGGCACTGGCGCGTTGCTGTTGCTGTCGATGATTCTGCCTGCACAGCGACTGGTGCCGCTCAAGATGCTGCCCTACGACAACCGGAACGAGTTTCAGGTGATTGTCGATATGCCGGAAGGCACGACTCTGGAACGCACCGACGCGGTGGCTCGCGAAGTGGGTTCGTACCTCAGCGCTGAGGCGGAGGTGGTTGATTATCAGGTGACTGTCGGTACAGCGTCGCCGATGGATTTCAACGGAATGGTGCGGCACTATTTTCTGCGGCAGGGTTCGAATGTCGCGGATGTTCGCGTTAATCTGCTGCACAAAGATCTGCGTGTGCAGCAGTCTCATGAGATGATTCTTCGCATTCGTGACGGCTTGAAGGAGCTGGCGGATCGTCATGGAGCCAATCTGAAGCTGGTGGAAATTCCGCCTGGCCCACCGGTTCTGGCCAGCATCACGGCCGAAGTTTATGGGGCCGAAGAGTTGCCGTATTCCGAGTTGATCGTGGCGTCTCGCAGGCTGGCTGATCGTCTGAGTCAGGAACCGGGCGTGTCCGACGTCGATGTCAGCGCGGAAGATGAACAGGTTCTGTGGATCTTCGAAACGGATCGTCAGAAAGCAGCGCTTTCCGGACTCACCACGAAAACGGTGGCGGATTCTTTAAGGATTGCCGTGAAGGGTATGACACCGACAGTGCTGCATTTGCCCGGCGAAGTTGATCCGCTGGCAATTCATCTGCAGCTTCCACTGCGACACCGTTCCGCTCTGGATGATCTGTCGGAACTTTATGTGACAGGCAGTGGTGGCCAGTCCGTGCAGCTGGAGTCACTGGGATCGTTTCGTCAGCGGGCGAATGATCAGACGATTTATCACAAGAACCTGAAGCGAGTTGCCTTCGTCTACGCGGAAGTGGCGGGACGTGCTCCGGCGGATGCCATCATTGATATTCAGGCTGATCGCGTGGACGGAAAACAGTCGTTCAATCCGGCCGACGCCAACAAGGTGGCTCGCCCCGTTTCAGAACGCACCTGGCTTCATTCCGGTGGCGGCATTCCGTGGCAGGTGGATGATCGCATCACCGTTGAGTGGGCCGGCGAAGGTGAATGGAAGATCACGCTGGATGCCTTTCGTGACCTCGGGCTGGCCTTCGCGGCGGCTCTGGTGGGGATCTTTGTGATCCTGATGTTTCAGACCGGTTCCCGAGTTCTGCCGCCGGTGATCATGCTGGCGATTCCATTGACGTTAATCGGAATTCTGCCGGGCTTCTGGCTGCTGAATGTTGTGATGGATCGCCCGGTCGGTGGATATCCCAATCCGGTGTTCTTCACAGCGACCGCCATGATTGGCATGATCGCGCTGGCCGGGATTGTGGTGCGAAACTCCGTCGTTCTGATCGACTTTATTCATCTGGGACAGGCTGAAGGCCATGACCTGAAGGAAGCCATCATTCGCAGCGTTTCCATTCGAACGCGACCGATTCTGCTGACGGCCGGCACGACACTGCTGGGGAACTGGGTCATCACACTGGACCCCATTTTTTCCGGGCTGGCGTGGGCCATCATCTTCGGACTGCTGACTTCCACGCTGTTCACGCTGATCGTGATTCCGGTGGTCTACTGGCTGATCTATTCCGACACTCCGGAACAGACGAGACCGGCATAATTCAGAAGTCAGCAACGGCCAGTTCCATGACCTGATATCCGGCGTCCCGGAACTTCTGTCGATGGTACGCTTCAATGGCGGACTTGTTGTCGCGTTCGACGTACAGTCGGATGCAGGCGGCCGAATGGGCCAGGGCGGCAGATTTCACGTGGTTCAACAGCAGCCGAAAAATGCCCTGCCGGCGAAAGTCAGCCGACACGTACAGACTCTGCAGCCACCAGATCCAGCCGTTTCGCCAGTCGCTCCATTCCCGAGTCACCATGATCTGGCCCACCACGGCCTCTGCAGCCAGCACCAGGAAGTACTGAACTTCAGGCTGTAGTTCCAGTCCCCGTCGAACGCCTTCCCGAACAGTCTCACGGTTCAGAACAAGGTCTTCCGTCTCCAGCGCAAGGCGGCAGTTGAAGTCTGCGATCACATCAATGTGCGAAGCGTTGGCCGTCTGAATGCGGAATTCTGTCGTCACTTTGCAATGCCATCTGCAGTTCGGAGAGGCGAAAGACGGTTCACTTCGGTTTGGCAGTTTGTCTGCGAGAATCAGCGAATTACCCGGGGGACTCGAATGGCCTTGCCGACCTGCAGGCGGTCCGGGTTGCTGATGCGGTCTTTGTTGATGTCGTAGATTTCGCGAAACCTGTTTTGAGACCCCAGAACACGTTCGGAGATTCCCGACAGCGTATCACCAAAACGCACGGTGTACTCTTCAAAGTCGCCGGACGGCGTCTTGTTGCCCGACTCACCACCCTCTGCGTGGCTTCCCGGGTTCTGAAAGATTTCGGCCAACCCGGAATCTTTGGATACCTGAGAATCTGACGGCGTATCTCGTTCGCTGTCGGCAGATTGATGCGAGGCAACTTCTTCCGGCGGTTCGTCCACCGGAGGGTGGAACTTCAGCGTGGCCTGAGGTTCAACGTCGGAATTCAACGGTTTGGATTCGATGACACCGGGAGCTGCCAGTGGAATTGGTGGCCCGCTGTGTTGAGAATCCAACCGCCCGAAGAGGTCCTTCAGGTTGAACTCCAGCGGATCCTCTCCGTCTTCGCGATCTCGGGCATCGGCGTCCAGATAGATGGCAACGTCACGTTCCCGAAGTCGTTCATTCAGTTCCCGCTCCCGGCGCATGGTGAGCGAATCGTCGACGTCCAGCGGTTCGTTCCGGAAGAACAACGCTGCGACGACGCCGACGAGCAGAATTCCCATGGCGATGCCGATTTTTCGGTCCGGATGCATGGCGACTCGTTGCACACTCTTTGATTCACCGGCGATTTCTGCCGGTCTGG
>JAGQPY010000224.1 GCA_020426485.1 Planctomycetaceae bacterium | reverse complement strand
CACCACCAACCTGAACTTCGAAACAACTCCGGTGTATTCACTGACACTGACGGTCAGTGACGGAGCCAACGTTTCTGCGGTTCAGTCCATCAGCGTGTTACTGATCGACGAGAACGACGTACCGGTGTTCAGCCCTGCGGCTGCCATGAGCATCCCTGAGAACTCACCGGCGGGAACCATTGTCGGCTATATCTCCGCCGTGGATCCGGACGTCGGCGACGTTTTGACCTACAGCATTGTCAGCGGAGTTCCGAACCAGCCGTTTGCTGTGGATTCCGCCAACGGCACCATTCGAGTCGTGGATTCGTCACTGCTGGACTTTGAAACCACAACGGTCTGGAATGTGACCGTTCGGGTCACCGATGCGGGCGGATTGACGGACACTCAGGTTGTGACCATTGCCGCCATCGACCAGAACGAAGCTCCCACAGATCTGCTGTTGAGCGGCGGCAGTGTGGACGAGAACAGTGCAGTCGGCACCGTCGTGGGAAGTGTTTCCGGACTGGATGCCGACGCCGGTGATCTTCTGACGTATTCACTGCTGAACGATGCGGGCGGTCGATTCACGATTGACATGAATTCCGGCACGATCTCCGTTGCCGACGGAAGCCTGTTGAATTTTGAATCCGCGTCGACACATCAGATTCGAATTCGAGCCACGGATCAGTCCGGACTGACGTACAACGAAACCTTCATCATCACGCTGAATGATGTCAACGAGGCTCCGGTTGCGGTCGGTGATCAATACCTGGGCCTGCAGCTGGAAACCATCGAAGTCGGCCCGGGCGGACTGCTGCACAATGATTCGGACGTTGACGGCGACGGTCTGACGGTGGTGCTGGTCACGACAACGGCTCACGGATCGCTGCTGGTCAGCGGGGATGGTTCGTTTGTTTACAAGCCGGCTCAGGTCTTCAGCGGCGTGGACAGCTTTTCGTACTACGTCACCGATGGCCAGTTGATCAGCAACACGGTCACGGTGACTCTGACCGTTCAGCAGACGGTGACGGGTACCGGCAATAACAATTCCACGCCGCCACCGGATTCCTCGACGGCCCCGACCAACGGCGGCGATTCCACCACACCACCACCTGTTGTCGATTCCGAAAGCACTGATTCCACCGAGAACGGCAATGGTCCGTCTCTGACCGTTGGCAGCGGACGAAACCGAAATCATCCGAACACCCCCGGCATCGCCGCACCGAGTGGAGCGGAGACGACGAAGCAGATCATTGAGGCGACTCGCAGTGAGTTGTTTATTTCGGTGTTCCTGGACGACGTGCCGGAAGCCAACAGTGATGAACTGCAGCGAGCAGCTCTCAGAAGTCAGGTAAGTCAGGAATCAACGGTCGATCACAATGCAGGTAATTTCCTGTTTGAAACGGTCGAAACGGATCGACCGCTGTTTGCCGGCGTGAACATTCACTTCCGGAATGATGATTTTCTGCATCATCGGGAAGAGCGGGAGGTCAAACAGCAAATCATGGAAAAAGTCGTCGTCGGAACGACAGCGGCGGTCTCCACGTCCGTTTCGGTGGGCTACGTTGTATGGATGCTTCGTGGCGGTTCACTTTTGACAACGTTTCTGTCGTCTTTGCCGGCGTGGCAGGCGTTTGACCCGCTGCCGGTTCTGGAATCGTTTGAAGAAGAAGGTGAATCCGAGGAAGCAGAATCGCTGGCAACCATGGTCGCCGGTGGCGATCAGTCGTAACAGATCTGCGAAGTCAGGTATCAGTTCAGCATCGCGGAGTTCTGTCCGGAAAGGGCTTCGCCGGGTTCGTTCACAGTCCGGTGAGTAATTAATAGAGCACACCGATGTTCCGATTGACATCATCAGGCCGAATTGTACTGGGACTCGTCAGCCTGACGGTCAGCGTTGTACTTGGCGCGGGTGTCTTTGGGCTCATTCCGAATCCGCGAATCCAGGAATACCAGGCTCGCCGCAGCTTCTGTGAATCGACGGCAGTGACGTTCATGTCGCTGGCGACGCGGTCTGACATTGACGGCATCCGATCCGCTCTGGACCAGCTTCGGGAGAGAACGCCCGGCGTTCTCTCGATTGGTGTTCGGCAGTCGAATGGCGAGCTGTCTGTTGAGTCCGGATCACATCAGCAGTTCTGGAAGTCGGAATGGACTCAGAAACCCGGTGAAAACCAGTTCATTGTTCCGATTATGGCCGACGGTCGGGAGTGGGGACATCTGGAAATTCTTTGGTCAGAAAGCACGCTGTGGCGATGGCAGGGCATTTTTTTCCGACCGGATGTTGTGTTGACGTTGTTTGTGGCTGCTGCACTGTCAGTGGTGTTCTCGGTTTACCTGAGAAAAGTCCTGAAGCATGTCAGTCCCAGCAAGGTGGTGCCCCCTCGCGTTCGTGAAGCCCTGAACGCTCTGGCGGAAGGACTTCTGGTTCTGGATAAACGTCAGTGTATTGTGCTGGCCAATGATTCCTTTGCGACGGCAGCCGGATGCACGCCGGAAGAACTGATTGGCAGTCATCCGGACCGCTTCTCCTTTCGTGTGGCGTCTGACAGCGAGGAAGCTGAACTGCCGTGGGTCACGACGGCTCGGTCTTCGCATCCGGTCAAGGGTATGCTGTTGACTCGCGGTGACGGCGAATGCCAGCGAACGTTTTCGGTCAGCACCGTTCCGGTTTACGATGACAAGCACGAAAACCGCGGCGTTGTTGCCAGTTTCGAAGACGTGACTCAGCTGCAGAAGAAGCAGCAGGAACTCCGCGACGCGCTGTTTTCACTGAAGACGTCTTCTGAAGAAATCCGCAAACAGAACCGCGAACTCGAATGGCTGGCGACGCGCGATACTCTGACCGGCTGTCTGAACCGTCGCAGTTTCTTTCGTGACTTCGAATCCATCTGGCACGAGTCGCGGGAACAGAATCAGTCGTTGTCCTGCATGATGGTGGACATCGACCACTTCAAGGCAATCAATGATAATCACGGTCACAGTACCGGCGACGAAGTTCTGAGAATTGTATCCGCCACTGTGATGAAGACCGTCGCGGAAACGGACCTGGTCTGCCGCTACGGGGGGGAAGAGTTCTCCGTCCTGATGCCGGCCACGTCGATCGACGAAGCGGAAATGAAGGCCGAACGCTGTCGGCTGGCCATCAAGGCCCTGCAGTTTCCGCAGTTGAAAGTCACCGCCAGTCTGGGCGTTTCCGCTGTCTGTCAGGGACCGGATTCGCCTCAGGATATGCTGGACCAGGCCGACAAGTGTCTGTACGTCGCTAAGCGAAATGGACGAAATCAGGTTGTGCGCTGGGATCGGGCGCAGGAGCAGGTGGCGAAACTTGCGGACGAAAAAGCACCGACTCGCGAAGAAGAAAAAGAAAAGAAGGCTGCCTCCGCGATTCCGTATCACGCCGTCACCGCTCTGACCTCCGCGCTGTCTCACCGAGACCAGGCGACGGCTTTGCACAGTCGGCGTGTGGCCGATATGTGCGTGGCGACGGGTGAAGGTTTGCTGTCAATGCGCGAGTGTTACGTGCTGGAAATTGCTGCTCTGCTGCACGATATCGGAAAGATTGGAATTCCGGATTCCATTCTGAAAAAACCCGGGCGGCTCGCACCAGCCGAACTGGAAGTTGTTCACCAGTACAACCGCATGGGCGTGGAAATGGTGCAGAGTTCGTTTGGTTCGCCCGCGCTGACGGAAATTGTGGAGCAGCACGTTGTCCATTTTGATATGTCCAATGCTGATCGAGGTGCCGGTCCGAACACAAAACCATCCGTGTCTGCTCGCATTCTGGCGATTGCCAATGCCTACGACACCATGGTTTCTCCGATGAGCTACCGAAATCAGATGAGTCGCGCGCAAGCGTTCGCAGAGCTGCGACGGTGTTCGGGAACCCAGTTTGATCCGGAGCTGGTGGAACGCTTCATTGGTTCGCTCAGAGCACGCCAGCATCATCATCCGGAATTCGGATCTTCGGTCACCAAGGAGTCGGCTCTCAGTATCGGATTGCTGCTCGAACAACTCGTGGCGGCTTTGGACGATCAGGACACGCGGCAGCTGGAAGATCTGGCCAATTCACTTCAGATCACCGCAACCACACACGGTCTGATGGACATTGCCAGACTTGCTCAGATGCTGCGGCATACTCTGGAAGAAGAGCACGACCAGATCGACGTCATGCAGATTGCCGGCGAGCTGCTCGACCACTGCCGATCGACACAGACATCACTGCTGGAAGCCGCTCAGACCACTGTCTGAAGCTGCGGATTGTCTTGTGTCGAGCGTGGGTACACTGCACCGACAAATCTTTCGGCTACTCTGCCGACTCCTCCCGTCGTGCCCGCGATATACCCCGCCTGCGGCGTCGGATTCAGCGATGAAAACCTCATCACAGCGTTGAACACAGCCCTTCCGTCGGCAGATTCGGCTGGTGCGGATCACAGGTGCCGATTGCCGGCGAATTCAGGAAACGCGCTGACAAAGAGCCGCCGCATCGGAATGTCGCAGGAGTGCCAATTTGATGCCCCCTGAACAATTTCGAAAACATTTTCCCGTGTTTGTGAAGGAAATGTTGGCTTCGATTTGCTGGTTCGTCTGCTTTCGGGACTGTCAATGCTGCGATTTCGGGGATTGATGCGCTGAACAGAGTTGACCTGATAAAACATGCCGCCCGTGGCCATAAACTCTGCCAAATCCGGATGTTTTGCGGGAATCAGACCGAATATTCTTTGGATTCGTCGACGACGAATGCTTGAAATAGCGACACGTTTGACCACCTTTTCAGGTTGTCTGTTGTTTGCATTGGCGAGTGGGACGTCGTTCTCTCTTCGCAGGAAATTCCAGCGTTTTTGAGAAAGCGGTCTCAAAATCCAGTTGTTTCGGCAGCGGAGTCGTGACTGGCCTGCCTGCGTTTGAGTGGAAATTGTGTCTGAGCGATTGCTCGATTCTGGTTGCGGCCCGGCCGCGTTAGGACGACAAGAATGGGTGTTCGAACCTTACTGGAACGAATTCAGCGTGGTTTTCGGAGTGAGAAGTCGCTCCGCAACCGAAGGAAGCGATCAGAAACAGCGACCGGTTCTGCCTCGGAGACGCTGGAATCCCGTCAGCTGTTAACCATTGATTTTACCTTCGTTTATCCAGCACCGGTTGGTGGCGGATCTCAAATTGGATTTGAAGATCCGGTGCTGGGGCAAATCCGGCGAAACGTATTGCAGGCGGCGGCCGCGGACTACGGAGCGCTGTTTGCCAACGACGCCAATATCGTGCTGGAAATCACATCGTCAGACGATCCGAACAGTGGTGGTCTGGCGTCCGCCGGTTCGCAGTATGTCATCAATGGGGCGGCGTCTACCTTCGGCGGGATCGAAGTCGTTCGAAACAAGGTCGTCAATGGTGTCGATCTGAATGGTTCGCTGCCGGACGGCCGAGTGGACGTGAACTGGGGACATAACTGGGAGATCAGTTCCGATCCGACCGATGTTGATGCGACGGAATTCGACTTCTACTTTGTCATATTCCACGAACTGACGCATGCCATGGGTTTTGCGTCGGCGATTTCTCAGGATGGTTCCAGCTTCTTTGGGACTCAGCCCGGAACCGCCGGTGTGTGGAACGAATACGACCGGTTTCTGGTCAATGCCGCCGGGAATCCGGTCGTTGATTCGACCGGTGTTCTTGATCTGCCTTTGTGGAATGTGGATTCCGTCGGCGGTGACAGCCAGCAGTCTTTGGGACTGTTCTTTGATGGTCCGGTGACTCGAACGGTGAATGCCGGTCAGCCGGCCGGACTTTATACGCCGATTACCTGGCAGGGCGGAAGCAGCGTCAGCCATCTGGATTCCAACAATCCGGCTTACAGCGGCATGATCATGCGACATGTCGTTTCTCCCGGGCCTCGAATTCATTCGTTTTCGGCCATTGAAAAAGCCATTCTGGTCGACCTGGGTTACACGCCTGCAGGAACGATTTCCATCACGGAATCCGGAAACAACACACAGGTTTCCGATCTGGGTACAAGTGACCGAATCACGGTGACGATCGGTCGTCAGCCGGCATCGGATGTCGTGCTGAATCTTTCTTCGGGAGACACCGGAGAAGTCACGCTTTCCACGAATACGCTGACGTTCACACCATCCAACTGGAATATTCCCCAGACCGTTCTGCTCAACGGCGTGGGGGATGGCCTTCTGGATGGTAATCAGACAACGAACATCACGATTTCCGTTGACGATGCGGCCAGTGACCCGACGTTCGCTCCGACGCCTGATGTTATCCTGCCGGTAACATCGGTGGACGACGATGGTCTTGTTCCCGCGAAGCCTGTGTTAATCGGTCCGCCTCAGCTGGCTCCCAGTAATACGCCTCTGATTGAGTGGACGTCCGGAGCGAACTCTTTTTCGTTCACGTTGACCGTGACCAACCTTGTCACGGGCCAGGTTGTCGACACCGCCATCGGACTGCGAAACAACTCGCACGTCTTTGCAAATCCACTGCCCGACGGGATCTATCAGGCAGAAGTCAGAGCATTCAACGCGCTTGGTCAGGGTGGCCCTGTCAGTGATCCTTTGATCTTCGGTGTCGGTGATCCCATCATTCCCACCGCGCCGTCCGTTCTGGCTCCCGGATCAAATCAGCAGATCACGACCTCTCGCCCCGTGATTGAGTGGACATCGGTTCCCGGTGCCTTCACATACGAAATCTACATCAATACCAGTGGTCGAGTGATTCAGGTCACGGATCCTGGAGTCACCACGGCGAACGGCACGCTGTCTTATACGCTGCTGGAGAACCTTGACGAAGGGACAAACACCGTCTGGGTGCGAGGCATCAATGCCTTTGATCAGCCCGGTGCATGGAGCGAAGGGATTCGGTTCACCGTTGACGCCTTCCCGGCACCCGCTCAGCCAATCATGACGAAACCGTCCGTGGCAACCACGTCCAATGCCTTTCCGCAGTTTGCGTGGACGACAGGCGGTGCGGTGCGCTGGCAGTTATGGGTTTCCGGTCTGCGAGCCGGTACCGGCGTGAACGGCGTTCCTGCCATTTACGACCGCATGATTCATCTGACGGATTATGCCGGAACGTCATACACCCATTTCAATGCTCTGCCGGAAGGACCGTATCGAGCATGGGTTCGAGGTATCAACGCGGCCGGGGAGTTCTCTGCCTGGAGCGAAGTCAATCAGTTTACGATCGCTCTGGATGCCCCTGAAACGCCGGCGCTGCTGCCAATCGGTACCACCACTGACCGAACACCCACGTTCCGCTGGGAAGGTTCGGGCCAGACCTTCGATCTGTGGGTCAATAACATCAGTACCGGCGAAAATCAGGTGATTCGTCAGCAGACACTCACGGGCAACAGCTACACACCAACCGTACCGCTCAGCCAGGGACGCCATCGAGCATGGATTCAGGCATCCAACGCGGTCGGTGAGAAAAGTGCGTGGAGTACCGCCATCGTATTTGACGTGGACGTTCCCGCGCCATCTCGTCCCGTGGTCACCGGTCCGGCCGCCGATGCAACTCTGGGCGTGGTGACAGAACCGCTGCCAACGTTCACCTGGGATTCCGCGACAAATGCCGTTTCTTACGAATTGTGGGTGAATCACAACGAAAGCCGCACGGCGAAGATCGTCTACCAGTCCGGATTGACTGAAACCAGCTTTACCCCGGATACGCCGCTGCCGCAGGGCAACTATCGAGCGTGGGTTCGTGCGACCAATGACGCCGGCGAAGTGGGTGACTGGAGTCTTGTCTACACATTTAACCTGGACGTGCCGACTCCGGTGGCTCCGGTCATTACTTCCCCCAAAGCCAACGCTGTTGGGAGCGTCGATGATGCAACTCCAACCTTCGCCTGGACAACACTGGATCCCGCAGACACCTACGACCTGCAGGTGGAAGTCGTTTCCAGCGGGGCATTGGTGGTGGACGTCACCGGAATTACCGGGCAGAGCTACACCGTTACGAAGACTTTGTCTGAGCAGGCCTACCGTGCTCGCGTGCGTGGTGTCAATGCCACCGATACGGCTGACGGAGAGCCCGGAGCGTGGAGCGATTGGTTCAGCTTTGTCATTGATGAACCCAACGCGACGACTCCGATTGCTTACCTGCCGACAGGAACCGTGACATCCAATACCGTCACGTTCCAGTGGCAGCACACGGCAGGAAACACAAAATATGAACTGCTTGTGCGCGACCTGCTGCGTCAGGAAACGGTCACAATTCAGGTCAACAACATCGAACTCGACCTGCTGGGTAATCGAGCCATCAGTACTCAAACGCTGGCCAACGGTACCTATCGGTTCTGGGTTCGTGCCTTCAATTCGCAGGGAACCGCCAGCAGCTGGAGCAATTCTCAGGCATTTAACATCGTTGCACAGGCCGAGCCAACGTCGGAAGGCAATGACCTTTCACCAGACGTCGGTGTGGCACTGGTATCACTGCAGCGGTCCGACCTGATCAGCAGTGATGTTGCTGACCAGACAGCCCCCGAGGTTCCGATCAACGAAGCGGCTGACGGTTCGCCGGATTCTGTCATTGTTGTTCACACCGAACGACGTGCAGTGATGGCCACGTCAAAGGAAGCTTCTTCGCAGGATACTCAGTTGATCGAAGCCATTGAACAGGTCATGGCCACCATGGCCGACCCGACTCTGGCAGCGGGCCTGCTGGACGATGTAACTTAACAAGGGCTTCGCCCAACGCCGTGAAGAGATTCACATCGTTTAACCCGATGCCGCAGGCGAGGCTTGCCCC
>JAGQPY010000223.1 GCA_020426485.1 Planctomycetaceae bacterium | reverse complement strand
ATCTTCCGCGGAAACCGATGCAACGGTTGGAGTCGTTGGAATCGACGAGGGCGGAATTCGGCCGTCCAGAATGCAGCTGACGTTGACGTCGCCCAGCACGTTGATCGTGGTCCGACACCGATCCAGAAACCAGTCTACGGTCAGCAGCATCGCAATATACTGAATATCCAGTCCGACCGCAGAGAAAACCAGTGTCATGGTTACCAGTCCGGCTTCCGGAATTCCGGCCGCTCCGACGGAGGCAATGATGGACGTGAAGACGATAATCAACTGCTGCCACAAAGTCAGGTCCATGCCCGTCAGCTGAGCCACAAACAGCGCGGCCATGGCTTCGTAGAGCGCGGTTCCGTCATTGTTGAAGTTTGCTCCCACCAGTGCGCCCATGCTGGCGGATTCTTCCCGAACTCCAACCTTTTCTGTCAGGCATGCATACGTGACCGGCATCGTTGCTGTTGAGCTGTCAGTTGAAAACGCCATCACCAGCGCGTCGCGCATTCCCTGCAGCACATGCATCGGCCGTGGCCAGGAATACAGTCGAATGCGAATCAAATACCACGTCGTCTGGAGCCCCAGTGCAATGACAACCGCGACGATGAACCAGATCATGGCTCGAAACGGACCAAAACCTTCGGTGCCGATGACACGAGCCACAATGGCGAAGACTCCGATCGGCACCAGATAGATAATCCAGTGCAGCACCTTCAGCAGAACTCGATAGGACAGTTCCACCAGATCCAGCACAGAATTCAGCTGAGTCGCTCGGTCGTCGCGCAAAGCGACACCAAAGGCAACCGCAATAATGATCACTCCAATGATATTGGTGTTGTCACCCAACGGCCCCAAAAGACTGGTCGGCACATTCCGCACGAGCAGATCCAGTGGATTCGGACCATTTGACTCTTCGTGAACCACCGCTTCCGTTTGCCTGGCAGAATGACTGCCGGGCTTCATCACGTTGGCAACGGTCAACCCGATCAAAATGGCCACCGTCGTGTTCAGAATCAGCAGACTGCCCAGTCGCAGAGCCGTCTTTCCTTTTATGTCGGTTGTCATCAGGACATGGGTGACGGCTACCAGAATCAACGGCGGTGCCAGGGCGCCCAGCAGTTGCAGAATGACCTTGCTGGGAATTTCCAGAATGGCCGCGTGTTGTCCCAGCAGCAGGCCACACCCGATTCCCGCAAACATGGCCAGCAGTATGCGGCCGTAGAGCGGCAGGGCATTCCAGCGAGCCATCCATGACCGCGATCCATTTGCAGAAGACATCCGATGGTTTCCCTGGCAGAAGCTGAGTTCTCGTTCTGTGCGGATCACTGCGTCAGCTGAAGTGTTTCGCCGGAAACATGAACCCGCATCTGAATGACACCCCGGTTCTTAGCAGATCGATGTCGGAAGCGAAACGCCGCGTGATCCGCGGAGGGCACTGCGTATGCCTCTTTCGCACCTCCCGCTCGACTGGTCGTCTGTCACAACACTGGTCCATTGATCCCGGAAAATCGGTTCATCGGCGCAGGGGATCGTCGGGAATTCAACACCGATCACCAGCGCGCTGGGCGGAAGGCCACTGCCGCGGAGGTGTCTGAATCGGAATGCTACCCGTCTTCGCGAACGTTCAGCTCCAGCTTCCAGCGTCGCCCGGAATCGTGATGCACGCACCACAGTTCCAGTATACCCAGTTCCGTGACTCGCGACTGAAATGTCACCGGCACCCACGTTTCGGCCGGGTCTTCTCGCGGAAGTTCGATTTCCAGATTGGCCGTCTCGACCAGTTCCTCCGAAGACCATGCATTCAGAAGCGATCCCGGTCGATCTTCTTCGCGCACCGCCGAGCCGAAGAACCGAAACTTTGCCGGCTGTCCGACGGCCATCCCGACCGGTCCGGAGGGCACGTCGCATTCGGTGCCTTCTTCCATGCCTCGCGGAACCACACACAAAGCTCGCAGTGGCCGAGGGGCTCCGGGAATGGCCAGTCCGGCGGTTTCAATACCGATGTACCAGCTGCGAGCCGAACCGCCTCGAATCCGCAGTGCTCCGTGTTCACGAACCCACGCATAATAGGCGGCTCCCAGTGCCACTGCGTTTTCCAGATCGTGAACACCGCTCAGCAGCGTTGGAGATGCCGTTTGGTCGTCATACCAGTGTGCCAGCACCGACATAAGCTGTTGTCGAAGCCGGATGGAGCGAAAGACTCCACCGTTTAACAGCACGTGGGTTGGCTTGAGCGTTGCTCCGTCGCTGTTGCGGTTCAGGAATTCGGCAATGTGGCGAGTGATCCCCGTATCGCTTTCGTAGGGAAGTCCCAGCTCCTGAAAGCCCGTGACCACGGATCGCTGAGGTCGATCCCCGGGGCCAACAAGTGGCAGAAAACCTTCGACCAGTTGACGAGCAATGTCTTCCCGCTTCAGTTCGATACTGACCGAACCGCCAATCAGTCGACTGCCTCGTCCGGCCACGGAAACAGTCTGTGTTTCCGGACCATCTTCCGCCAGAAGCCGTTCCTTGGCGGCTCGACAGGAGTGCCACAGAGAAACCGACTGCCAGGGGTCAAGCCTGATTCCCTGCTGTTCGAACAGCTGAGCGGCCGTCCATGCCAGCAGCAGGTCCATGTTGTCGCCACCGACCAGCAAATGGTCCCCGACTGCTCGACGCCGAAGTTCCAGGTTACCGCCTTCGTCAACGACGTCAATCAGTGTCAGGTCGGTTGTTCCGCCACCGACGTCACAAACCAGTAACGTTTCTCCGGCAGCCAGAGTTTCTCGCCAGGAATCACCCATCTGCTGCAGCCACGCATAGACGGCCGCCTGAGGTTCTTCCAGCAGAACCAGATCATCCGGCAGTCCGGCATGAACGGCGGCTTCCCGAGTCAACTCCCGAGCGACGGGGTCAAAGCTGGCTGGAACCGTCAGCACCACCTTCTGCTTCGACAATGGAGCATCCGGATGTTCCGCATCCCACGCGCTGACCATGTGCTGCAGGTATCGTGTCGATGCCTCGACGGGAGAAATCTTCGTGACCGTGTCCGCCGACTGCCACGGCAGGATTCGTGAATGTCGATCGACCGCATGATGACACAGCCAGCTTTTGGCCGCACCAACAGTACGGTCGGGTTGTTCTGCGGCCTGACGGCGAGCGTACTCGCCAACCACAAAATCCTGTCCGGTACACCACGGCAGGTTTCCGGCTCCGGCTTCGGCTTCGGCCGGGGTCGCCAGCCATGTGAACGATGGCAACGAAGTTCTGGCCTCGATGGTGCCGCGATCGACAATCTGCGGAACGGGAAACACGGAAGCCTGTGGAGCCGCAGCGTCCAGACGAACCCAGGACAAAACACAGTTGGTCGTGCCGAGGTCGATTCCTACGGCAAATTGAGCAGACATTCGATCTTAAATCTGTAGAAGCGAAACCGGTGTTGCCAATCAGTGCAGTCGAAACAGACGACTACTGAGGCGTCGGGCGGAACGGCCATGCCGGACTGCCGGGAGGATCGGGAACGACGGGTGATTTGCCGAGACCGAACTGTTCTGGTGTCAGCCCGGCGTTTTTCCAGTAGTCAGCTTCCCGAATAAAGCCGTAGAAGCTGGGATAAAACGGATCCACAAATTCAACATCGGCTTCACTGGGCACATCGCGCCCTGTCAGATGATAGGCGGCATTGACGACCATCCGTCGCAGGTCTTCACTGACAAAATCGACCGACGCACCGGCAGTCGTACAGAACGAACGACCTGTTCCCTTGCCATCCGGAGTCGTGTAGGTGTGCAGCCAGGCCAGCGGCTGCATCGGTTCATTCTTTTCGCCGTCAATGACGGCCGAGGCCGGATCCAGCGATTCGGTCACAGCGCCCCGCATCAGAATTTCATCGGAGTCTGTCAGATGAATCACGCCATAGACGTCACTGGGTGCGAACACATCGCTGACGCCATTCAATACCGGGTGACCGGCCTTCCCTTCTTCAATCACGCCCCGTGCGCCCTGAACTTTGTGTTGGCCGTGATGGCTCACCCATTGTTCGCCCAGAACCTTCAGACCGAACTCACCAAACGAGATTCCTCCAAAGCTGCCCCGGCCGGTGAACGCATGAGTGGCAGTCCGAATACCAATCACGGGTTTGCCGGCATTCAGATAAGCCGTGATGTGAGCCGCGTCGTCCGCTTCCGGTTCTCGAAAACGCGTTCCGATGATCATGAGGTCGGCGGAGTTCAGTGTGTCGAGCCGACGAATACCCTTGTGGTTGTTGGCATCAATATATTCCGCGCCGTCGGGGCCGAAGGCGAACAACACGGTGCAGCGGAAGCCATGCTTCTGACTGAGAATCTTGGCCAGCATCGGCATCGATTCTTCTGTACGGTATTCCTCATCACCAGAGATCAGCACGATATGGGGAGGTGGAGCAGTGGCGTCACGCGCTTCGAATACCAGACAATCCGCACTCTGACACGTCGCGTGCATCGTGGAACAGACGGTGATCAGCAGAAGCAACAGACGAAACATAGACCAGTTCCTGTGACAGGGGTTCAGAGCAGCCGGTGCTGAACAACCGGTCCGGAACCCGGCCGATTGTTACGATCAAGCGAACCTCCATTGTTCACGGGAACAGCTCGTTTCACAACCTGACCGTTTCTTCACCCTTGAAAAAAACGGCAGTCGAGCGGCAAGTCCATCAAATCCGGTCGACAGATCGGTCGGAAACGCCATCAACAGCGTTCTCAGGACATTTCCAGCCCGGACATGGTACCGGTACTGGAAGCAAAGCCTTCGTCTTCCAGGCCGACGTGGTGCAGCAGATTCACGAACAGATTGGGCAGCGGGTAGTTGTTCGAACGATCGAAAGCCAGATGCTGACCGTGCCGAAACCCACCGCCAGCCAGCAGGACCGGCATGTTTCGATTGTCGTGGTTGGAGGCGTTGCCAAGGTTGCTGGTCAGCAGCACGCAGGTGTGATCCAGAACCTTCCGCCCCTGCTCATCGGTTGCCATCAGATCTCGCAGAAACTGCCCCCATGTCCTGATGATCTCCCCTTCAACCAGAGCCAGCTGGTCCAGCTTGTCCTCATCCATGCCGTGGTGACTGAGCGAATGATAGCCTTCGGCCACTCCGGGGATGGGAACGACGCCTCCGGAACCACCAAGGTGATAACAGATGAATCGCGAAGAATCTGTTTCCAGCGCCAGTCGAATCATGTCGCACATCAGCTTCTGACGACCGACAAAGTCGTTAGGGTTCCCGATGTCGATGGGTTTGGGAACACTGACCTTCGGCTTAGGCAGGCGAGCCCATTCTTCGGACTGTGCCAGCCGTTGTTCCAGCTCGCGAACACTGGTGAAATAGGCATCCAGTCGATCTCGATCACCAGGACCGAGCTGCCCGGAAAGCCGTTTCGCATCATCGGCCACAAGATCCATAATGCTGCGTCCTTCGCGAACGCGCTGTTGCTGACGGCGTTGTTCGTCTTTTGATTCGTCGATGAACAAACGGCTGAACAGCTGAGCGGGCGAATCTTCCGCCGGAACCATCGAACCGTTCTCGGTATACGAAGGACTGCTGCTGCCACTGCTGCTGAGCACCAGTGACGGAAATCGAGTGGCATCACCCAGATGACGTGCCATGTACTGATCCAGCGAAATCGTGTTGCTGGCCTTGCCGGAACTGCCGACCGGGTTTGCCGTCAGAATGCTGGCTTCCGCTCGATGTCCGCCTGATACGCCGGGGTGAGAAGTCCCGGAAATGACCGTAAACCGGTCACGAAGGTCCTCCAGCGGCTGCAGATATCGACTGGGTTTGTAATCGCGTCCGGATTTCTCCGGATTCAGATTGGCAGACAACAGCCCCAGCCCCAGAGTCATGGCCACGAAACGCTTCGGAGCAGCAGACTCATCGCGATCCGCAAACGCCGGAGTCATCGCACTGAGCAGCGGCAGGGACAGTGAAACACCCGCCCCGCGCAGGATGGTTCGTCGATGAAGTTTCCGACCAAAGCTGAAATGAAGTGGCAACATGGAACTCTACTCTTTTGGCAAATGAAAATTTCAGTGGGCCGCAGCGGACCAGTCCGCTGCAGGGTCACTATTTGTTCAGGAACGGCTCGCTCAGTACGACAGCTTCCAGAATGGAGCGAAATCCATAATCGGACTCAGCCGCAAGGTTCACGACCTGATCGATGTCATCTCGGTCTGCAAACTGACAAACGGCACCGGTACCATAGGTCAGCAGGTGTCTGGCGACGTTAGCCGCCAGCGTCGCCTTGTCATCCAGAATCAGAGACTGAAACTGACGCAATCCGTCAAAGTGACGGCCGTCCGGAAGATCGTTGGACGGATCAACGCGAGGACCTTCACCCTTGCGGCTGCGACCGGCTGTGGCATATTGATTTCGCCATCGTCCGGACGGATCAAAGTTCTCGACGGCAAATCCCGGTGGATCAATTTTTACATGACATGACGCGCAACTGACGTCTGATTTGTGCTTTTCCAGCAGATCACGAATACTCTTCGCACCCCGCACATCAGGTTCAATCGCGGGAACGCCCTGCGGTGGCGCCGGAATATCAACTCCCAGCAGTCGCTCCGATATCCAGACTCCGCGCACGACCGGGGACGTGGTGGTTCCGTTGGCCGTCACCTTCATGATCGAGCCCTGCGTCAGCACGCCGCCGCGATGGTCGTCAGGCTTCAGCGAGACCTTCTGCAGGTGGTCGCCCTCCACGTTTGGAATGCGGTAGTATCTGGCAAGGCGAGCGTTCAGATAGGTGAACGAAGAGTCGATCAGATTTCCAACACTCAGGTCCTCATTCAGCATCGTCTGCAGAAAAGCGTGAGTCTCATCCAGCATCGCCTGCTGAACGATGACATCGAATCCGGGATACAGCCGACGATCCGGTTCCGTGAAGTCGATGTCTTTCAGGTCCAGCCATTCGAAGGCAAAGTCCCGAACAAAGTCCTGCCCCCGCGGCGTGCTCAGCATCCGACCAACCTGTTGTTTCAAAATCTCAGGCTGACGCAACTGGCCACGTTCTGCCAACTGAAACAGCTCGTCGTCCGGCATGCTGCTCCACAAAAAGTAGCTCAATCGGCAGGCTATGGCATGATCATCCAGAGGCTGTGACTCCTGAAAATGCAGGAACCGCGGCGAACACAGTATGGCCCGATAGCCCTGCCGAAGAGCCTGATACAACGGAACTCCGTTCGACAGATTCTCCAGAGCCAGCGTCAGATAGGGCCTGAGTTCCTCTTCAGAAACGGGACGCCGAAAGGCCCGTCGAGCAAAGTCTTTGATCAGTCTCGTTGCATCTGCTCGGGGCGCTTTCGATTCCAGAACCGGGTTGCGACCTCGTCGATCGGAGTTCAGCTTGAGATTGCCAAAGAGAATCCGATGAATCGATTCGTCGTCTGCGCCGTGATGAATGCGTTCCAGTGTCGCTTCATGGATGGCCACACCCGGAACTTTCTGGGGCTCGCCTTCACCAGTGCCAACCTGACCGCCGTCGAAACGAGCCATCTTCAGGGTGTCATCCCCGGGCCGAATTTCAAACATGTGCCCTTTCGGCAGCCACGCTTCGAACGATCGCATGACAGGACTTTCGCCCGCTTCAAACGCACCCGCCCACGCCATCAAAGGCGCGCTGCTGACGCAGGGACCGGTTCGCACGGTACACCACACTCCGTGGTCCTTGGGTGTATTCAGCGACGACGCTTTGACGGTCAGTCGATACCAGCCATCTTCACGAGCCGTCGTGACCGGAAGTCGTCCGTAGAAGATCAGTCTCGACGACCAGACAACCGCATCTCCCTTCAGCATCTCCGGTTCCCGGCAGCGCCGACGAGGATTTGTTCTGGCGATATCTTCCGCAGTCAACGAACGCGTCCATTCGTCCTTGTCGGACTGAACTCGGCGAAACGCTTCATCCAGTGCCGCATCAACCACAGTCAGATGTGTCTGCAACTGAAAGTGCGACATCGTCTGTCCGGCAGCAACACTGGCGTAACCATTGGTTCGCAGTTCTTCCGGCATCAGGGTCGCCAGCGGTATGTCGATGCCCAGCAGATCGTGCAGTGTCTTTTCCAGCTGACGGTTCGTGAGACGTCGCCCGCGAACTCGACCCAGCGACCGGAACTCCGCTTCCTGCTTCGCCGTCAGCTCCGACTTCAGGGTTGAAAGAAACCTGTCCCGTGCTTCACCGGACGGCTGATCTGCATCTTTCGGTGGCATTTCCAGCGAATGGACGCGATCGTAAACCGAGGCCCACGCGGAAACAGCTTCTGACATGTCCTGAGTCACAAGGCGTTCGAGATCCAACCCGGCTGCGGACTCGTCCCCGCGATGACAATCCAGACAATGACTCTTCAAAAAAACAGCCCCGGACATCGCCTCACCCGCGCGACTGTCCGACGCGGCCAGGCCATACAAAGAAATCAGCGAGAGGATAACGAACCTGATGTTCATGACGACTCATCGGGAAAAGACGGACGGCTTCCGGCGGACATACACTTAAGACAGACGCGCGGCACAAGAAAGAATTTTCACTTGTGATCTGCGGAAGCGGAAGGAGGTTGGCAGGCTGGAGGGTGGTGCTGATTGGTGAAGCACTTTTCAACAGTATACACACCGGAGACGCCGATTCGCCTGAGATTCCGGGGCCGTTCGCCACGACTTCCCACAGAAACGAATTCGCAAATCAACGACAGGAGCGTGGTCCTCCGATTTGGCACTATTGGAAAGTCTGGCACCTTTGGACAGAAGTTTGTCCCGGTT
>JAGQPY010000222.1 GCA_020426485.1 Planctomycetaceae bacterium | reverse complement strand
CACGACTTCCGGCGTGTCCTGCATCCATGGCATGACGGCTTCCCTGAACACCGGGCAGCGTGCGGCACGGGTCATGTGCAAATTCCGTGTCAGTCGTTGATTCCTCTTGCTTCTGCCGCTGTTCGACCAGCAAACTGAAGGCGACCTGATGAACGCAGTCCGGTGATTGATCAGGGGCAGTCCAGCGCCGTGAAGGATGTGATCCGGGAAAATCCGGTTCTTTTAACCCAATGCCGCAGGTGAGGCCCGCCCTGTTTGCGATCAACCTGACTTGCGGCATCGAGTTAAGAGAAGAAAACCTTTTTGCGAAGTTTGGATCAGACCCCATCAAGTCAACCCGTTCAATGAACGGCCTCTCCGCGGATCGGCAGGATTTGCCGCGAAATCTCGATTCGTGAGTCTGAGGCCACAAAAACAGACTGTCGATTCCATTTGTTGAAACTGGTATCGTTTGTCATTCGCCGAAATCCCGGAAGCAGGCACGGCTTATTTGCCTGACGACAGAAATGTTGGTCAGGCGTCGTTTTAAAAGATCGGTTCCAACCCATGATGCAGACTGTGCACCGTCGACCAGCCCTGATTCTCATCCCGGCGATATTCCTGATTCCGTCCGCCGCCATGGGGCAGGGACTGATTTATTCTCTGCCGGATGACAAGACGGGAGTGGAGTATGAAGGGGAAATCGTTCAGGAAAACATTCGCCCGGACATTCCGGACGGCAAGGAAACCCTGACGTGGAGCCGCGAAATCAGTATTAAATCGGTGGGGCAGGAGGAGGCTGAATTTGAAGGAACTGTTCAGCCCTGTCGCTGGATTGAAATCAAAGTCGTCACGGGAGCCGCTGGTGCTGCCGGAATCGACCCCGGTCCTGTCGGGGCCAGAATTTACAAGGTTCTGGTTCCGGAAGCAAAGATCATTGCCGACTCGGTCGACGAAGATGGTGTTCCCAACGTGATGATTCCCATCGTTCGAGGCTTTCGGCGAACGGGCGAAAATCAGGTCAAGCGCATCACCAGCAACGCGCTGCGGATCTACCCGACGATTTCGCTGCTGACGAACTACGCCGACGTGGAAACAATCGCGCCATCTGAGATTCCTCAGACGAAGGCCGCCGGACTTTCCTTCAATTCACGTCACATGAAGGGAATGATGGTGATGGAACGACCGCAAAGCCGTTCCACGAACGAAGGACACTTCTGGATCTCTCAGGACGTGCCTTTTGGTTTGGCTCGATGGGAAGTCGTGGTGACTCGTGAAGAGAAGGAGTCCACCGCCACGCGTGACACATTCAAAGCTGTCAGCACAATCAAAAGCACCATGTCTGTGAAGCGACTTCTTCCGCAGGCGGAAAGCGAACTGGTCACTCCCAACAACTGATCTCAAAGAATCGTGATGTCTGCCGGAAGCGATTCAACACGGTGATTGGAAGGCTTTACTGTGAAGCTTCGTTGAGGCTGACGATTAGGGACGATGGAGCGTTTCGTCGCTGGGACAAATGGGTCCCGAATGTGGGAAACAAAACACGAGAGGCGGACCCACTTTGACTGAGTGATACGCGCGGCTAGACTCCCGCAGCCCGGCAGTGAAGACGTATTTTTCGTCATTCTGCAAGTCATCGGCAATCGAGGAGCCTGGAATGGCAAACGATCCAGCTTCCCGCCGTCGACGTCGACTCACCGGTATTGCTCAGGCCTATCGCGACTCCCAGGAAGTTATGTCCGGGGCGTTGTCGTTGGCGGTGCTGATCGGGGGTGGGTACTGGCTGGACATGAAGTTTGGCACTCAGCCACTTTTCATCTTGTCCGGTCTGGTTCTTGGATGCCTTACAGCTGCCGTTGCACTTCGACAGCTGCTGGTCAGGCTGGATAATCGATCGCGAAAATCGAAGACAACTGAAACTTCGCATTCCCAGCGAGATTCCCCGGCGTGACCAGCTCCAATAAGGCGACTCAAGCAGCACTGACGCTTACCTTGTCGATTGCGATTGGCTGGGTGGTCTGCTTCTGGCCCGCTCGAATGCTGGGTGGGCAAAGTGGTGTGCTGTGGATGTCTGTGGCAGCAGTTTGTTGCCTCATTCCGGGCTGGATTGTTGTGTTCCTTTCGGGACTCGCTATCTTTCCCAACGACTTGTCGGTCATGGTGATTTCCACCATGGTCAGGCTGTGTTCCGTTGCTGGCGCAGCGGTTCTGGTTCGAAAGCTGAAACCTGAACTGACGTTTCAGGATTTTTTCGGCTGGCTGATTGGGTTCTATCTTCTGGCGCTCGTGGCAGAAGTTCGGTTGTTGCGTCCACCCAGCCACGCTGATGTAAAAGCAGACAACTCTTCGTCGTCATCAGATTCCAGTCGTGACTGCTGCTAAGAGCTTGAACAAATGAGTTCTGATTCAGGAACAGACCACTTCCATCATGTTCGTGATGCCGTCGGCTTTGATTTGCCGGGTGGCTTTGCGGACAGTCATGGACACGGCACGCTGGATTACCTGTTGCCCAATATTATGGGCTTTCAGGTAACAAAGTTTATGCTGTTGCAGGTGGTTGCGGCGGTTTTTGTTTTTCTGGTGTTTCGGGGACTGGCAAGCCGTGTTCGAAACGGTGAGCCTGCACGAGGTCGCTTCTGGAACTTCTGGGAAGCGATTGCTCTGTTCCTTCGCGACGAGGTTGTTCGGCCGACGATTGGTGACGATCACCATGATCATGGCGACGAATATGATTTTCACGGCGAAGGTACCCATGGTCATGGGACTCACGGTCATGGAGCCCATGCTCCGACCGGCGGTCATCCCGCAGACATCTACCTGCCGTTTATCTGGAGCTGCTTCTTCTATATTTTGATTTGTAATCTGCTCGGAGCGATTCCCTGGCTGGGCTCTGCGACGGGTAATCTGAATGTCACTGGTGCGCTGGCGGTTTCTGCCTTTGCTGCCACAGTGATCTATGGGTTTCGGGCCATGGGCCCCTCCGGATTCTTTCATAATATGATGCCCGACACGGGAGTGCCCGGCGCGTTCGGCAAAGTGTTGACCTACGGGATTTTTGGAATTGAAGTCTTTGGCTTCTTTATTAAGCACGGAGTTCTGGCCGTGCGACTCTTTGCCAACATTATGGGTGGCCATACCGTCATTGCGGTGATTCTCGGCTTTATCGCTCAGGCCGCACACAGCGGTTTCGGTTTGTGGAGCCTTGTTACGTTTGGAAGCATTGTCGGGCAGGTGTTCATCGGCTGCCTCGAATTGTTTGTGGCTTTCCTGCAGGCGTACGTGTTTGCATTTCTGGCAACGATCTTCATTGCCGGAGCTGTCCACGAACACTGAGTTCGTTCGATTTCGGTCGGGTTCATTTTGTCTGAATGTTCCCTGAGTCTTCCCGGGTCGCTGACCCGCAACTCAACAGTAAAAAAGAGGAGTTTCTCGTGAGTCAATTTGTGAAGTTCTGCCTGACTGTTGTGGCAGCATTTGTGGTGTTGAGCGTTCCGGCCATGGCGCAGGACGGCGGACAGGCTTCCATCAGCTTCTCCGGTGCTTTTGGTGCAGGTATGGTTCTGCTGGGTGCTGGTTTCGGCATCGCAAAAATCGGTGCAGCTGCTGTGGAAAGCATGGCTCGACAGCCGGAAGTTGCTGGTGACATTCGAGGTGCGATGATTGTTGCTGCAGCTCTGATCGAAGGTGCAACCTTCTTTGCACTCATCGTCTGCATGATTGCCTAGTCAATTCGTCGTTGCCAACCCTTCCTGTGAGTTCTCTTTTCACTGCGTGGTTTTGTGATGCTACGACAAGTTGCCTCCTATGTCCTGACAGCTGTGGCGCTGGTTTCTTTTGCTGTCTGTTCACTTCCGTCGGCGGCTGCGTTTGAGTCTGAAGGTGGTGCATCTGATGCTCACCATGACACCGACTCTCACGGTCATGCCGAAGGCGGTGTGCCGATCAGCTTCGAAGCAGACCTGGCACTGTGGTCTTTGATCGTGTTTGTGATCTTCCTGGTTGTTCTGAAGAAGGCGGCTTGGGGACCACTGATCGAAGGGCTGGATAAACGCGAAGCAGGCATTCGGACTGCGATCGCTCAGGCGGAAGAGAATCAGCGGAAGTCTCATGCTTTGCTGGCAGAGTACGAAACCAAGCTTCGCGATGCGGAAAAAACCGTTGCCGAAATGGTTGCTGAAGCAAAGCGAGATGCGGAGCGGACCAGCCAGGATATTATTGCGAAGGCTGAGTCGGAAGTGGACGCCATGCGGAACCGAGCGAAGGACGATATCGCTCAGGCAAAGAATACGGCCCTGTCCGAAGTCTTTGGTGTTGTGAATGCACAGGTGGCAATGGCGACCGAACGAGTTCTTGGCCGTGCAATGACGGACAGTGATCAGGAGCGACTTGTTCAGGAGGCCCTCTCTGAAATCTCCCGCTGATGGCTGGCTGGTTGATTTCAGGGGTTATCGTTGTTGCCTGTTGAAGTTGTTTTTTGGAAACGTCCGTTTCCGGTGCGGAGTTCTTCTCCACATTGTATCGGTCGGGATTTGCGGCACATGGTCGGCGTCAGGTGGACGCGATGTCAATTGAGGTAGGTATGTCAGAGCAACTGAAAACTCGACCCGACCACGTACTGGAAGACCCCGGTGCGAAGGCCGTCGCGAGTCTTTATGCTCGGTCGTTCCTCAGTGCTGCCAGTGAGAACGGAGAGGATGCGGCCAGTGATCAGTTGGTGTCATTTGTCGATGACGTTCTGATCGCCTATCCGCAGTTTCGGGACCTGCTTGTTTCCGATGCTGTGGGGCGTGACGACAAGTTGGCATTGATTGACCGAAGTCTGGCTCCGCACTGCACAGAGTTTTTTGCCAATTTCCTGAGGGTACTTGTTCGACATGGTCGCATTGGACTGATCGAACAGATTCGGGAAGTTGTGATCGGTTTGAAAGAGGAGATGGCTGGCAAACAGCGGGTGCGAGTTCGTTCGGCCCGGCCTCTGTCAGACAGCTCACGCAATACAATTGTTGAACAGCTCAAAAACAAACTTGGATTCGATCCGATTCTGCAGGAATCGGTCGACGAATCCCTGATCGGCGGCCTGGTGATTCAGGTCGGTGACACAGTTTACGATTCATCTCTGCGAACTCGTCTGAAGACATTGACGGGTCGTTTGACGGAGAGAACACTCAATGAAATTCAAAGCGGACGAGATCGCTTCAGTCATCCAGAAGGAGATTGAAGACTTTCGTGGTCAGATTCAGACTGCGGAAGTAGGTCGCGTGATTGAAGTGGGCGACGGTATCGCACGTTGTACCGGTTTGTCCTCGGCGATGGCGGGCGAGATGGTTGAATTCTCGAGCGGCATTCGCGGCCTCGTATTCAACCTTGAAGAAAACAGCGTCGGTGTGGTGATTCTGGGGGACTACCTCAAAATCACAGAAGGCGACGAAGTCAAATCCACCGGCGCGCTGTTGTCGGTTCCTGTCGGTGAGGCACTGCTGGGTCGAGTTGTCGATCCACTCGGCAACCCACTTGACGGCCGGGGCCCCATTATTTCCAATGAAACACGGCCGGTGGAGCACGAAGCGGTCGGTGTTGCCGGGCGTCAGCCGGTTAAGGTCCCGTTGCAGACCGGGATCAAAGCCATCGACTCCATGACTCCCATCGGTCGTGGTCAGCGCGAGTTGATCATCGGTGACCGCAAGACCGGAAAGACGGCCGTTGCCATCGACACAATTCTGAACCAAAAAGGTTCAGGAGTTATCTGTGTCTACGTTGCGTGCGGACAGCGTTCTGCGTCAATCGCGGGCGTCGTGGAAGTTCTGCGTGAACACGGTGCGCTGGATTATACGATTGTCGTCGCGGCCAGTAGTGCCGATCCCGCACCACTGCAGTACATCGCGCCCTATGCCGGTGCTGCAATGGCTGAACACTTCATGTACGCAGGCAAAGATACTCTGGTTGTCTACGACGACCTGTCGAAGCAGGCGATTGCTTACCGCCAGCTGTCACTGCTGATGCGACGGCCTCCGGGACGTGAAGCTTTTCCGGGGGACGTCTTCTACTGTCACAGTCGATTGCTGGAGCGAGCGGTCAAGCTGAGCAACGAACTTGGCGGTGGTTCAATGACGGCACTGCCCATCATTGAGACGCTCGAAGGAGAGGTCTCGGCGTACATTCCGACCAACGTGATTTCCATTACGGACGGCCAGATCTATCTGGAGCCGGACTTGTTCTGGAAAGGCATTCGCCCCGCCATCAACGTCGGTATCAGCGTGTCACGCGTGGGCGGTAATGCTCAAACGAAGGCAATGAAAAAAATCGCCGGGTCACTGCGTCTGGACCTGGCGGCCTTTCGTGAACTGGAAGCGTTCGCTCAACTGGGAACAGAGCTCGACAAGGCAACACAACAGCAGCTGGACCGTGGTTATCGCATGGTTGAACTGTTGAAGCAGCCTCAGTATGAGCCGCTGCATGTTGCTGATCAGGTCATCGTGATTTATGCCGGTGCCAAGGGCTACTTCGATAAAGTGCCTGTGGCGAAAGTTCAGGAAACTGAAAAGGCTCTTCTTGAGTTCATCCGCACGGAACATGCCGACATGCGTGACAAACTGGTCACACAGGCTGAACTGACGGAAGAAGTGGAAACCGCCCTTCGAGCGGCTCTGGATGCTTTTCGGACTCGACTGGACAGCAAGTAGATCAACGTCTGAGTTCATCCCTGCGGTGTGAACACATTCCGTTCCCCGGACCAAATTCGTTTGCCCGGTTCAACCAGAAAATTTCAGCCCAAAGGCTGTCCTCTGAAAAATGGCCAACGCACGCTTACTCGTAAAACGACTGAAAGCTGTCCGCAACATCCGCAAGATTACGCGGACCATGGAGCTGATCGCCACCAGTCGTTTTAAGAAGGCCATGGATCGGGCAACCGAAGCGGCAGAATATACTCGGAAGATTGCTGAGATCGTCGGGGATCTGGGTAAGGCGGACCTTAAGTTTTCGCACCCGTTGCTGGAGAAGCGAGACGTCACTCGGAAGGCGGTTGTTCTGGTTCTGACTTCCAATCGCGGCTTGTGTGGTGGCTACAACGGAGCAATCCTGAGAAGCACACTTCGCCATCTCCGGCAGCTGAAGGAAGATGGGGTCGACTATTCGCTGGAGGTTTCCGGGAAGCGTGGAATTAAGTTCCTGAACTTCCAGAAAATTCCGGTGACGTCCTCGTACACCCATTTTGAAGACAAGCCGGCTTTTGCAGAGGTTGATGTCATCGGATCGCGATACGTTGAGGACTATATTGCCGGTCGAATCGATCGTCTGGATGTGTGCTACACAGAATTCCACTCGATTTCTCGTCAGAATGCTGTGATTGAAACCATCCTGCCGCTTTCGAATCTCTCTGGTCAGAACACAGGCAGTACCGATTCCAAAGCCGGAAGTGTTGAGTATGAGTTTCAACCGTCTCCGAAAGAAATTCTTGAAGAGATCGTACCCGCCGCATTTCGTGCCAAGTTGTTTAAGTGTTTTCTTGATGCGGCGGTAAGTGAGCAGATTGCCAGAATGGTGGCCATGAAAGGCGCGACGGAGAACGCGGATGAAATGGCCGGCAATCTGAAGCAGGCCTACAACAGAGCTCGCCAGGCGGGAATCACTTCCGAGCTGGCCGAAATCATAGGTGGTGCTGCGGCCCTGGAGTAATCGCTCGCAGGCAGCATCCAAAGATGTGCTTCCAAATCGTGGTTATGTGAAAAAAGTTCTTCAATGTCCTGAACCCTCAGGACCAGTCAGATGTGAGCAGCTCGTCCGCTCCTTCTGAGTTCACACCGGTATAAATGTTGACAGACACTTGGCGGCTCAGCCGCTCTGGAGTGAGACAATGACAGTTGGTGCCGTCACGCAGGTGATTGGGTCTACGTTTGATGCGGAATTTCCGGAAGAGAGTCTGCCGGAAATCTACAATGCTCTGAAGATCGACGAGACAATCAAAGGTGTCCACATCAAGGTGACGGGTGAAGTGCAGCAGCACCTCGGTGGTGGTCGAGTTCGTTGTGTTGCTCTCGGCAGCACCGACGGAATGGTCCGCGGAATGAAGGTGTCCGACACCGGCGCCGCTCTGTCAGTGCCCGTTGGCAAGGGGACGCTTGGTCGCGTCTTTAATGTCACCGGCGATGCTATTGACGGACGAGGAGATGTCGAGCACGACGAACGCTGGCCCATTCACCGACATCCACCCGCTTTGGAAAACCTGTCCTCCAAGACCGAGATTTTCGAGACCGGTATCAAAGTTGTCGACCTGCTGACTCCGTTCGTGCGAGGTGGTAAGGCCGGTCTGTTCGGTGGAGCTGGTCTTGGTAAGACGGTGATCCTGACCGAACTGATTGCTCGTATCGCCAGTGCTCACGGTGGTTATTCCGTCTTCGCCGGGGTCGGCGAACGTACACGCGAAGGAAACGACCTGTGGCTTGAGATGCAGGAAACAAAGATCGGCCAGACCGGACGGTCCGTTATCGAACAGACCTGCATGGTGTTCGGCCAGATGAATGAGCCACCGGGGGCACGTCTACGAGTCGCGTTGACTGCTCTGACCATGGCCGAATGGTTCCGTGATGCCACTGGTTCGGACACCCTGTTGTTCGTCGACAACATCTTCCGGTTCAGTCAGGCTGGCTCCGAAGTATCCGCGTTGCTGGGACGAATGCCATCGGCCGTGGGTTATCAGCCCACACTGGGTACGGAGCTGGGAGAACTTCAGGAACGCATTACCTCCACCAAGAACGGGGCCATCACGTCTGTGCAGGCCGTCTACGTTCC
>JAGQPY010000221.1 GCA_020426485.1 Planctomycetaceae bacterium | reverse complement strand
TGCTGCCTGCTGTGCCTTCAGGACAACGTCAAAAACCGTCTTCATCTGCTTCGTGACTTTGCCGGTCACAAACACCCGAGTCAAATCACTGCGATATCCGGACGGCGTCTGAGCCCCCCAGTCGATCAGCAGAACGGGGGACTCATGGATGGCTCGCTGCCCTGCGTGAGCGTGCGGCAGGGCGGCCGTGGGGCCAACTCCAATAATGGGCTCAAAGGCCGGGCCAATCGCCCCGAAGCTCCGCATGGAATCTTCCAGCAGATACCGAACCTCCTGTTCCGTCTGCTCCTTTCTCAGACTGCTGCGAACGACCGCAATACCTCGTTCTGCCAGATAAATGGCCTGCCGAATCTGTTCCAGTTCCCACGCGTCCTTGACTTCACGAAAACGTTCCGTCAGCCCGGATGTCGCCGCCAGTTCGGCCGTCGTCACTTTTTCGGAAAGACCACGATGCTGAGAAACCGTCAGATGATCGGCCTCGAATCCGACCCGCTTCACCTTCGCCTTGCGAATCACGGCTGCAGCCGCTTCATTCATCGGCTTTCGAGCGTCGCGAATATCGGCATCGAGATCCGAACATTCATCGGCAAGTTGAGTTTCGTATCTGCTGTCGCTCAGAATTACGGTGGCCGACTGGCTCAGAAAAAGCCAGCTGGAATCTCCGGTAAAACCCGTCAGGTAGCGAACATTGCTCAGCCCTGTGACCAACAACGAATCGATGTTCGATGCCTTGAGCGACTTCAGGAGTTTACTGCGGCGACTTGAGTAATTGGGAGCTGACATCAGACGGGTGCTTCGTTTGTTTCTAATGGATCTGGTGCTGATTCAGGTTGACTCGTTCTTGAGGCAGACGTCCTGCATGCTGCTGCATCATTTGCCCGGCAACGGTCGCCGGTTCCGAGACGGCGTGTCGATTGAATGGGGCCAGCCCCTTGGCAACGTAGATCGGAGTACAAACATCAAACTTTGTGCCTCGCAATAACGCGGCATTGCAGCTGTTGGTGTTCCGAAACGACGTCGCGCTGGGCAATCCTGCGGAAGCATAGGAATCTGATGCAGGTGCACGCAATCGAGCGGTGGAGTGAACCTGGCGAAGCCTGACCGTTCACTTGCAGCGTGGACAGTTGTCGGTGGCTCCTGCAGACGGAAGGCTTTCTGCCGAATCAGAACGATCGGCGAATGCGTGTGCCCGGTGCATCCGCGGGCAGGGCATCCGTGGTCAGAGTCATCGGCACGAGTTGGCCGCAGTGCGGGCATGGCACTTGAAAGTGGCTCGTCGCCCTGGTAACGGCTCTGAGATCGGAATTCGAAAGCGTCAAATTGCCCAGCGCATCAAAGGCAAAAGCGATCGTTCCTTCCGGCACTCTGGCATGAACCTCGGTCTCGTCCTGCTGAACTGTCGTTTTGTAGATCGTGGCACCTCTGCCAACTGCATCTCCCAGTGCCAGAACAAATCGATCGGGGTGAATTCTGATACGAGCCGATGTTTCCGGAACATAGCCCACAGTCTCAGAACTTCCATCTGTGCCTACGGAAACAACTTTGCCTGATCTGAGCAACACAATCGCATTTCCAACGCTGTCACATGTCAGGTCTTTTACGGGCTCTGACACGCGGGCCATTCTCCTCACTGAACCTTCAGAGTCGATGCGGAAGATTTCTCCCGTTCGCTGATTGGCCGTGAACAGATTGCCTACAGGATCAGCACCAAAGCCGATTGCTGTAAATGAAAGATGAGCAAACTCAGCGGATACTCCCGAGTCAAGGCATCGAAACACGATGGATGATTCCGCCTGGCCGCACAAAACATGAACGCCAAACACTGGAGCGTCAACAACACGCAAGATCTGGTCGAACCCCTTTGCAAGAACATGCGACTCCCCAGTGGGATCCACACACAGGACCATCTTTCCAATCCGATCGGCAATGATCGTGTCGCCGAAAGCGCTGATCTCGACATCGACCGGAGCAGCGACTTTCACAGGCAGCCGCTCGATGACTGGTCGAGAGTAAACCACGATTGGAGAATGAGAATGCGGTTCCTCAGCCGCTATAGTCCCACAGCTGACCACCGTGAAGGCGATCATCAGCAATTGTGCTGGCTGTCGAATCCAGTCCATTCGTGTTCGCTTCTGCTGATGACAGTTTTCGGAATTTGAAGAAAACGCAGTTTGGGAGCGCAAATCAGTGGTCATGCTCGCTGCCCGATATTTTCACTCTGCCCCCAATGATCGTCAATGAATCCCTTGATACTTCTGGCACACCAGTCGTATTTTTTTCCTAACGCGTTTCGTGGATTTCTCACCAAGATTCAGCACTAACACCTTTCAAATAAAAGCTTTACGGCAATTTCACCCGACCTGATGTTTGTCCGCTTTGCAGGCGATTAACGGATATTCGAATGAATCCTCCGTCAGTGCTGCGCCAAAACCTCGGAAAGTTTCCGAATACGGCGGCTCGGAGGCTCCATATCTTCTGTACGACGGCATATACGGTGGCTTCAGCGCGGAAGTGTTGGGGTAGAGGCGTCAGGGTTGTTGCGGTGGTTGGTGATCTCAAATTCAGGGGTCTCATGATTCAGGCAGGTTTGTGACATGGCGGCAAGTGAATCTGACCGGCACCTGGTAAAACGAATCCGCGACGGGAATGCAGACGCCTGGCAGGAGTGCATTGACCGCTATGAAGGTCGGCTGCTGGCGTTTGCACGCAGTCGCCTGAATGACCGCAGTTCGGCTGAGGATGTGGTTCAGGAAACTCTGCTGGGGTTTCTGAAGGCGCTGCCCAACTACGACGAATCAACGCCACTGGAATCCTGGCTGTTCTCCATTGCAGCCCACAAACTGATTGACTGCATGCGCCGAAGTGGCCGTCGTCCAACCGTTCCATTGATGTTGCCGGATTCACGAGGAGCCGTTCGCGAGCCAACCGGAGGCGGTCGTGCTGCGTCCAGTCTGCTCAGAAGTCGGGAATCGACTCATTCAGAAGCCAGTGTCGTCGAACAGTGTCTGCTGGAACTGATTCAGGAATTCAAGTCGAATGGAGCCTGGGAAAGACTTCAGTGCGTGGAACTGATCTTTGTTCTGGGCTGGGCCAACAAGGACGTGGCCGTGCGGTTGGGAATTTCGGAACAGGCCGTCGCCAACCATAAGTTCTTCGTCGTGGCTCGACTGAAGGATGCGGCTCGCCGAGCCAAACTGCAGAACGTCAATCTGGCTGGACTGGGACTGGAATAGTCCGATGACGCGTCGACGAAAACACCTGCTGTTTGAAACGGAACTCAGCTGGTTCATCCTGGTGGGCGCACTGGACGTGTTTATGACCTACCTGATCCTGCGATACAGCGCTGAAGGCCGGACGCGTCAGGTTCTGATCGAAAGCAATCCCCTTGCTCAGTGGGTTCTGCGACACTGGGGGATTCGAGGGATGGTGGTCTTCAAATTCGTGATGATCGCGCTGGTGGCCGCGATTGCGGAAATCGTCGGACAGACTCGCCCGCAACTCGGGCGAGGCCTGCTGATCCTGGGCACCACTGTGGTTGGTGCTGTCGTAATCTACAGTCTGCGATTGTTCCTTGAGAACGTGATCTGACGTCGCGAATCGAAAACGCAGGTCTGTCGCTGGACATGGCCTGTTGCTGGACTCGGCCTGCGATGACGTGACGTCATTCTCCGGAACCAAGTTCCACAATCTGCAGCAACTGAGCTTTGGAGGCGTCCGTAACTTCGCTGTGACACGACGCCTTGCCTTCCTCTGCCCCCATCTTCTTTCGAGTCTTGCTCGCCAGACGATGAATTTCCTCGGGGCTCAGCACACCTCTTTTCTGCAGAATTTCCTTCTGTTCTTCCGTCAGCGCGTCGGTGACTTTGGCTTTGGACCATTCGTATTTTTCCGACTTGCCGCTGGCGAACAGCTGGATTTCGCGGCTGATACGAACGCTGCACCAGTCATGACCACACATCGCGCAGAAGTCGGTGTCGACGTCCAGATCTTCGTCGTGATATGCGCGAGCCGTATCGGGGTCGAAGCTGAGCTCGAAGTGCTTTTCCCAGTTCAAGGCCGCTCGAGCACGGGTGAGTTCATCATCCCGATCTCGTGTGCCCGGAATGCCCAGAGCGATGTCGGCCGCGTGAGCCGCAATTTTGTAGGCGATGCAGCCCTGTTTAACGTCATCCTTCTTGGGAAGTCCCAGATGTTCCTTGGGAGTCACGTAGCACAGCATGCTGGCACCATGCCACGCCGCACTGGTTGCTCCAATGCAGCTGGTGATGTGGTCGTACCCCGGAAAGATATCGGTGACCAGCGGCCCCAGCACATAGAACGGAGCGCCGTGGCACAGTCGTCGCTGCAGTTTCATGTTGAATTCGATCTGATCCAGCGGCACGTGGCCCGGACCTTCAATCATCACCTGAACACCTTTTCGCCACGCGCGCTCTGTCAGTTCACCCAGAGTCGAAAGCTCGGCCAGTTGTGCCAGGTCAGTGGCGTCGGCCAGTCCGCCTGGTCGCAGGCCGTCACCGATGCTGAACGTGACATCGTGACGCCTCATCACGTCACAGATGTCTTCCCACAGTGTGTACATGGGATTCTGTTGTGAATGGTGGATCATCCACTTGGCCAGCAACGAACCACCTCGACTGACAATTCCAATCAGTCGATCCTTCACAAGTTCCAGATGTTCATGCAGGACACCGGCGTGGATGGTGAAGTAATCGACTCCCTGCTGAGCCTGGTGTTCCAGTGTCTGCAGAATGATGTCTGCATTGAGGTCTTCAATGCGGCGTCCAATGATCATGGAATAGATCGGTACGGTGCCGATCGGCACCGTGCTGTTTTCCAGAATGGCTTCTCGACAGGCATCCAGATCTCCACCGGTGGACAGGTCCATGACCGTATCTGCCCCCCAGCGTTCGGCCCACTGAAGTTTTTCGACCTCTTCAGACGTTCCCGAAGAAACGGGCGATGCTCCCATGTTGGCGTTCACTTTTGTTCGCGACGCTCGACCGATAGCCATAGGGTCCAGATTGAACTTCAGGTGATTGCGGTTGGCGGGAATTACCATCCGTCCCGCAGCGACTTCATCGCGTACCTGTTCGGCGGTCAGGTGACCTTCGCGGTCGGCGACACGCAGCATTTCGGGCGTGATCAGTCCGCAGCGAGCACTCTCCAGTTGCGTCACGGGCACGAACCCAGCCGGTGGCTGCCACGCATCAGCACATTCGTAGTTTTCTTCGAAGCCCGGTTTCAGAGTCCAGTCGGCGGGCATAAAATCCCAAGCCGTCTTGTCAGACACGTCCGGCATACCGGGCGTGTCCTTTGAACTGAACGTCCATGCTCCTTCTCGACCGGGAGCGATCCGGCTGGCTGCCGAAAAGCTTCCTGGTGTCGTACCGGAACCTTCCGCACCTGGATTGGGGGCGACAATGACCGGAAGGAACTGCTGAATTCGAGCAACATGATCAATTGACATCGGAATAACCTCTGGCAGAGTCTGCAGGCGTACTTCGGAACGAAACGGCAGCTTCCGAAATGGACGCTCTCTGCTGTTGTGGGACCACCGGAACGGGTACACAAGTCCTGCGAACAAAATCGTGGCATAGTGTACCGATCGAACCATCGTAGTCGACCAGCGGTGGTTGGCAATTCCCGAGATTATGTGCTCGACCGGGGATCTTTGGCGGAAACGGAACCAGCGGAAAAGTTGATTCGGATTCAGTGCAAGGAGCGTTTGCCCAGCGCAGACACCGCAGAATTTCCTGCGGAGATTCCGTCGCGGTGTCGGTGACCGATGCGTTCAGCGACTATTCTCGAACAACGGACCAGGTGTCTACATGGGCAGATCCGTCGTAAACCTGGATTCGACGATGCATCAGCAGCGAATGATCTGCATAGCCCACCGCCAATTCAACGGTATCACCAATTCGGAGATCCCGTGATTCACCGTCGACATTCAGGACCGTATGCTCGGCGCTCATGGAGGCGATGACGGCATCGGGAAGATTCAGAATTCGAGGTTCCTGCAGAACGGGATTGATTTCCTTTCGACCGACGTTCAGGACGGCTCGATCCAGTGCCGGGCGAGACACCACATCTGCCTTCATGATCAAAGCCGGTTCGACATCGGTCAGTCCGCACTGCTCCGTGTAAAACGGATCGCCAAAAATGCCGCCGCCCGCCTGAAGTTCGGTGACGGCCGGATGCTGACCAGTGATCCAGAACGACCCGCTGCCGCCCGCACTGACAATGTCACAGGGAACATCCTGCTGGTGAAATGCATCCCTTGTCTGTTCCAGGGCGTTCATGGATTCGAAGATGGACTTCTGTTTTTCAGCCTCATCCGGAATTCGCAGCAGGTGCCCTTCGTATCCCATGATGCCGCAGACCGAGACCCCCGGGAGCTTGTGTGCAGCAGCAGCAAGTCGGACCGCATCGACTCGCGGACGAACGCCCGTGCGGTTCATTCCAATGTTCACATCAACCAGAACGCGAAATTCCACTCCCTCACGCTGTGCGGTCTCAGAAATCCGCTCCGCGTGCACGAAGTGATCAATGGTAAGGAGCAGACTGATCTTCTGAGTCAGCGATGCCAGACGGTTCAGGTCGCTTTCATTGACCACCATGTGAGCCAGCAGAGCCGACGCCATTTCTGCATCGGCCATGGCCTCTACTTCCCCAATGGTCGCGCACGTGGCCCCACAGGCGCCGTGACGCTTCAGAATGGCCGCAATTTCGGGGTGACTGTGGGACTTAACGTGAGGACGCCAGTCTTTGCCAAGAGCCCGAATGGCGTTTGCCATTCGGGCGGCATTTCGTTCCATCACATCCAGTTGCAGGCGAAGTTCGGGCATCTCTTAAACCCGACTACTTGCCGAACATGCCGCCGAGCAGTCCCAGCAGGCCGGACGTTGGCTGTCCCGGCTGTGTCCAGAGCCACATGGTTCGCACCAGCTCAATCCCCACGAACGCGCTCAGAACGGACAACAGTGCTCCAACGGAAACCACCGATGTCCACAAAGCGCCCCACGGCTGCTCCTGAACCCACATCGCTCCGCCCGCAGGACCTGCGGCGGGTGTGGTGAAGCCTCCGGCATGCCCTTCTTCCGAATCGAAGTCCTCGTCGCCGTCTTCTTCGGCATCCCAGACGTCGTCCATTTCGTCTTCTTCGAAGTCGTTGAAGTCATCTCCCAGATCGTCTTCGAAGGTATCCGTGAAGTCGTCGTCGACACCGACGCTTCCCATGGCGGCCGCCGGGGCCGTGGCGTCGCCGAACGCATCGTCTTCATCGTCGAACATCAGCACGCTGGTATCGGTGCCAAAGTCGTCGTCATCGTCTTCCAGCCCGGCAAGTTCAAATTCACTCTCATTGCCGCCAATGTCGTCGGCCAGATCCATTTCCGTCGTCATGGAACCCGACTTGCCAAGCGCCCCGCTGACTCCGAGTGCCGACATTGGCTGGGTCTGGCCCATATCGTCGGCCGGATCCAGGGAAATACCGCTGTCATCGAACAGAGCAATTCCGCTGTCGGCAATGTCCAGGCTGATACCGGAGTCACCGGCTTCCAGAGTCAGGCCGCTGTCGTCCATGAAAGACGCGCCGCTGTCGAGACTCTCCAGTGAGATGCCGGAATCGTCTGCTTCCAGGCTGATGCCGCTGTCGTCATCAATTTCCAGGGTAATGCCGCTTTCATCAGCATCCAGCAGCAGCCCGCTGCCGCCACCCTTTCCTGAGGTCATGGCGGAATCAATCAGCTTCAGATCACTGTCTTCCGGCAGTGACATCGCCACCGTCGCACCGGAATCAAAGGACTCATTGCCGGCCAGACGAACATCGCTGTCGCTGTCCGAATCGCCAAGCCCCGGAAGATCCACCAGATGAACGTCGCTGTCAGAATCAATCTCCGGAATCGCGCTCATTTCACTGACGGTGGCAGATTCGTCATCAGACAACAGTCCCAAGATGTCTGAATCGTCAGAGGCCGCTCCGGCAGGTTGCAGCAACTCGCTGCTGTCATCGGAAGGATCCATCAACCTGACATCGCTGTCAGAATCCGACAACAACAGCCCCATGTCATCATCATCGTCGTCGGCCAGCAGCAGAGCACCTTCGTCGGCCAGCCCCGACAGCTCGTCGCCTTCAAGATCGGAATCCGCGTCGACTCCGACCAGCATTCGAGTACTTTCGTCGGAGTCATTCAGGACCAGGTCGTCCACGTCAGAGGCGGCAAGATCCTCTTCCGCATCGCTTCCTGCGAGAATCTTCATGCTCTCATCGGAATGATCGGGCTGGAAGCTGGAGAGTCGAACATCACTGTCCGCATCCACTCCCGCCAGAATCTTCATACTCTCGTCGGATGGGTTGATGTCGAAATCGGCCAGACGGACGTCACTGTCGGAGTCCATCCCCATCATCAATTGAGCGCTTTCGTCGGACTCGTCAAACAGCCCCGGCGGAACAAGCTTGACGTCGCTGTCAGAATCATCGCTCAGATCAGCCCCCACCAGAACATCTGACGAACTGGATTCGTCTTCGCCCGTCCAGTCTGCCAGACGAACATCGCTGTCAGAATCTGAGCCGACCAGAACCTGCGAGCTGCTGTCTGATTCGTCTTCATCACCGTCGGCAAGTCGAATGTCACTGTCCGAATCCAGGTGCAGCAGATCGCTGTCCGGATCAGAGTCCTCTTCCGCGAACAGCGATGACGCCAGTTCGACGTCAAAATCCGTTTCCGAGCCCTTAAGAATCATGGAACTGTCGTTGGACGAACCTTCG
>JAGQPY010000220.1 GCA_020426485.1 Planctomycetaceae bacterium | reverse complement strand
CCGGAAACGAATCGAATCGGCCCGTCGTTTGATTGGCGAGATTTCAGGGGCAAGCGTTGCAAATTTGTGGTGCCCCTGACATAGCATGTTCAACGAGACCAGGAACGAACGATGATTAGATCCGTATTTCTAATGACACCCGTTGTATTGGCTCTGGCGTTCCATAGCTTGTCAGCCAGGGCAGAAGAGAAGCCGAACATTCTGTTTATCCTGACGGACAACCTTGGCTATGGCGAAGTCGGTTGCTACGGCGGCGGAATCACGCGCGGTGCGGCAACGCCGCGCATTGACTCCTTGGCGAAAGAGGGACTGCGGCTGCTGAATATGAACATGGAGACGCAGTGTACCCCAAGCCGTTCAAGCCTGATGACCGGTCGCTGGGCTCTTCGGTCTGGAACTTACGCCGTTCCATTTGGCGGTGTCCCAGAGGGGCTGACCCAATGGGAAGTCACGATTGGCGAGGCCATGGCGGACGCGGGCTACGCAACCGGCTATTATGGCAAGTGGCATCTCGGCAGCAAAAATGGACGTCTCCCCAACGATCAGGGATTCGACGAGTGGTTCGGTATTCCTCGGACGACCGACGAAGCAACCTGGTCAAGGTCTCCCAACTGGTCAAATGATGTCGTAACTCTCGAAAAGATCATGGAAGGACGCAAGGGGGAAAAGAGCCGCGTCCTGAGGGATTACGATTGGGAGCAGCGCTGGCTGATTGATCGAGAGATCACCCGTCGTGCGGTTGCATTCATGGAAAAGCAGGCCAGACGAAACCAGTCCTTCTTCACTTACGTATCGCTGACACAACCGCACTTGCCCACCGAACCGAACCCGGATTTTCGCGGAAAAACGGGCAACGGCGACTGGGCGGATATGTTGGCCGAAATGGATCACCACGTCGGATTGATGCTCGACGCCATTGAGCTTCTGGGGGTCCGAGACAATACGATTGTGATTTTCACCAGCGACAATGGCCCCGAATTCGTCAAGCCATGGGATGGCTGGGCCGGACCGTGGCGGGGGCAGTATTTCACGCATCTCGAAGGCGGTATCCGGGTGCCGTTTCTGATTCGCTGGCCCGGCAGGATCGAAGCAGGTCGAGTGAGCAACGAGATCGTCCATGGCGTGGATATGTTCTCAACATTAGCAGGACTCTGCGGAGCGGAGACGCCGACGGACCGTCCGTTCGACAGCCTGGATCAGGCTGACTTCCTGCTCGGCAAGTCAGAGAAATCTGCCCGTGAGGGTTTTCCGATCTGGTGCGCAGACCGGATGCAGGCGATCAAGTGGCGGAATTACAAGCTGCACCTGTACCAGCAGGACAACATGTTTGCGCCTCCGATGAAACTGCCTGTGCCCTTCATCATTAATCTGTACACCGACCCTCGGGAAGAAAAGCCGACGGTGGACACGTGGGTCGTGGGCCCGATGCTGAAGATCGCCGACGAATTCGAAGCCAGCATGAAACAACACCCTCTGATCCCAATGGGCACTCCCGATCCGTACCAACCCCCAAAATCGAATTGAGGGTCGGGCAGAAAGTCCGGTGCGAACTTTGGCAGACCAGAGCAGATTAAGTCGGTATTGTCCGGTATTCGCAATGTTCGAACCAGTGATGGATGTCTTCAGGGGAAAGGGTGTTCAAGGCCACTTCGACCTCAAGGCTGGCCAAAGCGACGGAAAAGCAGAAGGTTCCCTTCTTCGATCCCAAAAGGTCACCAACGAAATTAAACTGATTACAAGGGAGCAAAAAAGGGGATGAGCATTTAATGAGCTTTCTCCCCTTTTGCTTTCTTTTCCTTTGGTTGGAAGACTGGCAACCAGATCGTCGATCTTCTTCTCCGCATCCATTATCCCCATCTCTCTCGCGGTCTTCATGCGGAACTCAACACTTGTCACGACTTGTTGCAGTCAACGTTCTACTGTTCGACGGTTCCACAGGCCAATCCATTCCAGTGTGGTCAAATCCAAAACTCCTGTTTCGGCAATCTGTTCACCGGCGATCAGTTCACATGAGTCTACCGTGACACTCAATTCAGGTTCTGCTGAGTTGGTTGATGTGTTTCCCCCAGCGAGGTCCAGGATGTGAATTCCCTGCTCACCTTTAAAAATGACGGAATCACCGTTTCGGCCAAACAGCAAATCATCACCGTCATTGTAGCAGGAAGTCGGAGTAAGGAGCCTCATTCCGGTGATCGTGTCCCAACAACTCAATTGACGGGCCGCTTTTCTTCCTGAACCCATCGCCCACCTGCCGTCAGGAGAGACTGCTACATCGGTGATTTCACACCGATGGTCAAATGGTGGGCACACGAGTTGGCCATTCCTCCAATCCCAGAGTCGAGCGATCTCGCTGCATCCGGTCAGCAATCGTTTTTCATCGCGTGCAAAGGTGATGGTGGTGACTTCAGTTGGATGAACTAATGGACTCCCCATTCGTTTTCCGTCTCGAGTCGTCAGCACTTGGACTGTTTTGTCCCGTGACGCAGTTGCGAAGAACTCTCCGCTGGGTGAGAACACTGCACGTTTAATGAGTCCGTCGTGTTTGGATTCGCCGATCAATCGTCCAGTCCGGACATCCCACAGGCACGCTTTATTGCCGAATCCGACTGTGGCGAAGCACTTGCCAGTTGCTGCGAATTGCACCCATCGGTATGGATTTGCCCACCAGGGAACAATCGGGCCTGGGTGTGTCATGGAATGCTTGACTTCTCCAGTGGAACTTTCACAAAGTAGGACTTCGCCACGTCGACACAAAACTGCGAATCGCATTCCGTCCGGGCTGAAGCGAGCATCAAGAGGAGCGCTCGGAGTCGGTACGGCCGGGATGGATGGCTCCATTGTTTTCCAGTCGATCAATTTCACTGTCCCAGAAAGGTCATTCACCGACGATGAGAACTGTGACGAGACGGAGGGGTCGTCCTTCGCCATCGTCAAAAGAAGCAAATTGCCATCCGGAGAAAAGTCGGCTGAATTGACAAACTCCTCACCCTCAATCGTCTCTGAGAGGGCACGTCCCGTTGCGAGACTCCGGACCTTGAAGTACGTCGTCCCCAGCCAAAAACGCGATCCGGTGAGAACGTAGTTTTCCTTCGCACGATCCAGGACAATCTGATACTCGTCATGCGACATGTTGACGGGAATCGTCCTCACTCGGGAATCCTCTGGCAACTTGAAGACTCGGACGAGCCCCTCCTCTTCGGCAACAATCAGATGACGATGTTTTGGTGAATAGGCGACCTCGACGGGCTCGGACAGGTGCCGGATGATACGTTGACCAGTTTGATTTTGATTTGTCGACCAGGACTTGGTCCATCGATCATGACCCGCCGAAAGCACAGTTCGATCATCGTCAAGAAAGGTCGCATTGAGCACAGCGATATCAGTGGCATGAATGATCGGTTCCATCACTCGTGATTGCTGTTGGACGTCCCATATCTGCATTTGGTTATCCATGCAGATCACGAGATTATTTTTTTGTGGACTGGCTCCATACGACAACACGCTGGCGCGGAGTTGCAAATCGAATTTGCTGGCGCGGCTCTGCAAATCGATCTCGAATCGAGAATCTCCCGAATTCATGTCGATGATGTCGACCGTATAGTTGCTACTCCGGACGAGCAGCATTGAATCATTCAAGGGTAACGCGTCGACCTTTCTGCTTCGAAGGATCTTGGTCGTCACTTCATGCTTTACAGGCGGAATGACCGGTCCGTTGATTCCCTCTTCGGTGAATTGGAAAACCCGTGCAAAGCCGTCCTGGCACGAAGTAATGATGCGGTCAGATGAGTGATCGAACTGTATCCCATAGATCAGTGACGGATGGTCGATCGGCTCTCCCCGATACTTTCGTGATTCGGAATCCCAAATCCGGAGCGTGTCAGATCCAATTGCAAGCAGTTTCCCATCTCCGCTGAATCGGAGGGACGAGATCGGCCAGTCGTACTCCAGCTTTTCGATCTGCTTTAGCTCATCAGTATCGATAATATGTGTATTGGCGTGCCCGGACTCAGTGCCGATGGCGATTCGATCCCCGGAGGGACTCAATGCGATGCTGGAGACCTTGCCTTCGAAATTTGGCAGGGAGACTTGCCGTTCCGCTTCCAGATCCCAAAGCACCACTTCGCCGTTCTTGAATCGCACTGCAAGAAATCGACCGTTCTCGCTGAGAACGAGTGCGAGTGGTTCATGGCCACTGCGTGAAAACGCCTGGACGGGAACGGCCACTTTGCTCAATTGATCCTGAACGCGAATCCTGTTTGCAGTTGACCGATCTGCATCGTGTTCAGTGTGAGTTAGAGCATGACGAAACCAAATCAATGCCCGCGAGTGTTCTCCACTGTCGGAAGAGTTTAACCCCATGAATGTGGAAAGATCCGCAAGTGATGTTTCGGCAACATTTCTCGCATGACTCTCTCGCTCCTGTGCTTCAATTGCGATGTTTGTCTGTTGCTGCGCCTGCTGCCGTGCAAGCGTCTCGGCCTGCAGCGCGTGGTCCTTCTCTCGTGTCTCGTTCTCGGCAATACTGGTTTGTCGGTTGGCTTCAATCAGTCCCCACGTGGTCCCGGCAATGCCAGCCAGCAGCGTGACGATCAAGAGGCTCCCGGCAATCGCTGGTGCTTTGTTCCGTTTGAGGAACTTACCCAACCGATAACTCGCACTTGGAGGACGCGCTTCCACCGGTTCGTCGAGGAGGTATCTCTGCAAGTCGCGCAGTAGTGCATTCGCTGTTTCGTAGCGTCGGTCCCGATCCTTCTCCAGGCACTTCATCACGACCCAATCGAGTTCCCCTCGTAGCAGGGCCATCAGTTTCTGAGGTTCCGTTTGCCGCAACGCAGCCATCGACGGCGCCGACTCATCTGTTGAAAGTCGGGTTGATGGCCTGGACGGTTCTTCCTCACGAATGATGCGGATCATTTCGTTCAAAGCTGCGTCCTTTAATCTGACTTTGTCGATCGGCTTCAAGCCGGTCAGCAGCTCGTACAGAATCACACCAAGCGAATAGATGTCCGCTCGAGTATCGACGTCGGTCCCCGAGAAGCTGGCCTGTTCTGGAGACATGTACTCCAATGTTCCGACGACGGCCCCAAATTGGGTTAGCGTCTGGTCCGAGAGACTACCGCTCAGCGCTTTTGCCACACCAAAGTCGATGATCTTTGGTACGGGACGGCCATCGATCATCGTCACCAGAATATTGGCGGGCTTCAGGTCTCGATGCACAATCCCTTTCTGGTGCGCGTGTTGGACGGCTTGGCAGATCGGCACGAACAATTCCAACCGCTGCTTAAGCGATAATCTGACTCCATCACAGAATTGCGTCAGCGGTAGCCCGTTAACGAGTTCCATGACGAAGAAGGGCTGCCCAGTTGGCGTCAGACCGCCATCCAGCACTCGAGCGATATTGGGGTGATCCATCATCGCCAGTGCCTGACGTTCCTGTTCAAACCGCGACAGCATCGAGCGGGAATCCATCCCGGTCTTGATGAGCTTGAGCGCAACGCGACGTTTGACCGGCTCGGTCTGTTTAGCAAGCCAGACCTCTCCCATTCCGCCTTCACCGATCCGTTCTCGCAGCGTGTACCGGTCTGCAATCACTGTGCCTTCAGCCGTGGAGACTTTAGGGATATGGGTGGGTTCCACGGCCGGATCAACGTCGTCGCGTGCGAAGTCATTTTCCGCCCTGATGTTTGTCTCTTCCATGTGCGATGGCGTCAAAAAGCCACCCGCCTCGTTGTGCGCGTCGATCAGCTTCTGCACCCGCTGCCGCAATTGGTGGTCACTGGCGCAGGCGTCGTTGAGAAACTCGGCAACCTGATCGGGCTGCTGGTCAAGAGCCTGTAAGAACAGGTCACGGGCTTTGAAGTCAATTTCCGACATCACTGTATTTCCTCAACTCTGGGTCTCCATCACCAATGCCCCGACTGCGCCCAACTTGCACCGTGAAATTCCGAGATTTCCCCAAGACGTCCTTTTGACCAGCATCTACGGCTCCCGAAGCCGGTCAAAGAGCCATGCTCGGGCGAACGCCCACAGTCGATCGCCCTGCCTGCGGGTGAGGCCAAGGCTGTCTGAGGCGTCCTTGAGACTCAGGCCGGCAAAAAACTTCAGCTTGACGAGCCTTGATGAAAGCAGGTCCTGTGCGGCTAATGCCTCAATGGCCTCGTCCAGGTCGATCAGCGCTTCGGGCGAAGTTTCCAGTGCCAAATTGATCGAGGCCAAGTCAACCCGTTGACGATCGCCACCTCGCTTTCGTCGTTTCTTGTCGCGAGCACGGTTCAGGAGCACTCGGCGCATCGCCTCTGCAGCGGCACCGAAGAAGTGTGCTCTGTTTTCCCAGGGCTGATCGTCGTTGTCTCCAACCAGCCGTAGGTACGCCTCGTGGACCAATGCAGTCGCCGTGAGCGTCTGACCGGGCTGCTCTTGGACGAGTCGGGCAGCAGCCAGTTTACGCAATTCCTCATAGACGAGCGGCAGCAACGCCTCAGCAGCCGAGGGATCACCCTCTACGACCTGCTTCAGAATCTGAGTGACGTTGTGCGCTTCGTTCATTCGGTTGGGAACTCCTGGTCCACATGGCATACGCCAATTCGCATTCAAGGAGTCCCTGCGACGACACTCCGCCGCTAGGTCGGGTGGTAAAGTCGCTTCGGTTTCAGATCGGATGCAGTCGCACAATCCTCATTTCTGATAGCCGGTGATCAGCGCGGACACCGCCGCGAGATGCCGGCCAAAAGGCCGATGGTCAGAACTCCCCTGACATCAGGCAAAATCCTAACCGAAATCCTGTCCTTGAGCCAGATTCCCGTCCAGTTGGCCCACATCCAAGGATGACCACGGGGGGAGGACCACTGGGGGGGGCGAGCAAAAAAGAGCAAAAAAAGGGGGGGCAAAAAAGGGACGCAGCCAATCCCGTTCGGCACTGCGGTTGCTTGCTGGCGTGCCTGGCATAAATCTTAGCACAATCTTGACTTGCGCTTCTGCGGGGATTCTGCAAGGCTTCGGGCATGGCGGAAAAAGCGGACAGGAAGATCAAAGAGATAGACATCGTCGGGCTGAAGTATTTTGATCAGCTCGGCGAGTTGCTGCAGCAGTTGCATGATGTCGGTTGTGAACGCGATCGCGCGGGAAATCGGTCGCTGCATATGGATCAGTACTGCATGCTGATTCTGCTCTATCTGTTCAATCCCGTGGTCACGTCGCTGCGGGCGCTGCAGCAGGCCAGCGAACTGAAGAAGGTCCGGAAGAAGCTTGGCTGTGCACGCGCTTCGCTGGGATCGCTTTCGGAATCTGTTGCGGTTTTTGATTCCGAACGACTCAAACCCATCATCGAAGCGCTGGGCGAAAAGTTGGTTCCGATTGCGGCGGACAAGCGACTGAAGGACATTCAGCACACGCTAACCCTGGTGGATGGCAGCATCGTCGAAGCACTGCCACGGATTGCGATGGCATCCTTCCGTGATGCTCAGGCGGGCAGCGGAAAGAAGATGAAGCGGACTCTGCACACGCACTTCGAAGTGGATCGCTACGTTCCCACAAAGATGGAAGTGACGCCGACAGCCGGTGGTGTCCACGACGAACGAGACGTGATGGAACGCATGATCGAATCCGATCGGATGTATGCCATGGATCGTGGCTTTGCGAAGTTTGAACTGTTTAACCGCATTGTGGATGCCGGCAGCAGTTATGTGTGTCGCATTCGGGACAACAGCGTCTTCACGGTCGTTGAGGAGAAGCCGCTGACGGATGCCGACCGAGCGGCTCGTGTCTTGTCGGATGAACTCATTTCACTCGGCAGCGACAATGCCAAAAGCAAGCCGAATCATCCGGTGCGGCTTGTTGTTATCGAAGCCGCACAAGTCGAACGGAAAGCCGGGGACAGGATCGACCGGTCAGAACTGCGATGGCTTCCTTCGCATCGCAACCAACCTTCCGGACGTCCCTGCCGACATCATCGCTCTGCTGTACCACGGCAGATGGACCATTGAAATCTTCTTCCGTTTCTTCCGGCATCTGCTGGGCTGCCGTCATCTGCTGAGCCATTCTCAGAACGGCATCACCCCTTTCCTATGCAAAGTCTGGGCAGGTCTACTGCGCGATCATCGCCTGCATGCTGATCAGCCTGTGGACCGGGAAGAAGCCCACGCTGCGGACTCACGAGATGATCTGCTGGTACTTCTGCGGCATGGCTGACGAAGAAGAACTGCTGGCTCACCTGGCCAAACTGCACAAGCCGCCCGTGCCTCGAAAACGCCTGATTTGATTCGCGGGGCACTCTCGCTGCGTCGCCAGTCCCGCTTCACGCTGCGCAGATCAAAACGCCGCTCACCCACGCAACGTCCCTCCAGCAGAAACTTCGGCCAATCCTCCGCTGCTTCGGCTCCATTTCCAACGACGATCACGCTATCCTCTGACGCTCAGCAACCCCAGTGCCGAACAGGATTGGGACGCAGCTCATTTCAGGTGGCTGCCTTTCCAGGTGAGGATCTTCAGGGGAGCATTCATTTAATGAGCTGCGCCCTCCTTTTTGCGCCCTCGGGAAGCACCGTGAAAAGAACTTGCAACGCTGCCGCCGACGTCGTGACGAATGCCGAGTTTCGTGAGAGCCGTAGAGACGGGCGCGAGTGCAGCGACAAGATCGTGGTAGTCACTCACTGCCGTTGCTCCTGTTGCCAGCTTCGAACCTCGTCCGCCAGTTCTTTGCCGTAGGTGAGTTCGATGAACGTCAACCGAACTTCGTCTTCGGAGTATTCTGGGTGACGCCGACGAATGGCGTCAAACGCCATCC